>JBFYTD010000607.1:0-2729 GCA_041300885.1 Anaerolineae bacterium
CCGCTGCACGGCGAAGCCATCGGTCTCTTCCTGCGCCGGGTACTTTCCCTCGCGATCCCAGGCGATGACCGTGACCAGGTAGCCGCCCTGGGCCAGCGTCCGCGCCTCTTTCAGCACCCGCGGATCAGGCCGAAAAGCGTTGGACAACAACATGACAACAACAGGTCCGCTCAAGGCTTGTTTCTCCGCAGGGCGCGCCGGGTCAGTTGGGTTACTCGCACGCGCTCGCCCGGCGTCAAGAACCCTGTGACCCACAAGAGCGCCGGCAGGCTAGCCAGCAGGGCCAGCTTCAGCGCGATGCTCAGCAGTAGATTGCCGCTGGGAACCAGCCACCAGCCCACGGCAAACAGCGCCAGCACCAGGGCGAAGAGTACGACGAAGGCAAGCAACGTGTTGACGGCTGCTGCCAGGATACCGAAGCGCGGGACCAGCAGCAAATTCAGCCCGATGTTCAGCCCTGCGGCCAGCATGGTCAGCGCGGCGATCCAGCCGGTCCGCTTCTTAAATAGCAGGCTGTTGACCGGGAAGAAATACAGGTAGCGCGCCACATAGCCCGCGGCGATCCAGGGCACAATCGCGGAAGCAGCCCAGTAGGCCGGCGTGGCCATGATGCGGATCACCTCCGGCGCCAGCAAGGCTACGGCCAGCGCCAGCAGCGTCATCAATGCCACCTGATAGGTGATGAACGCGCCAATCAGTGTGTCGTTGCCGCCTTCGGCGGCGTTTTGGTAGAAAAATGGCTGCCAGGCGTTGTTGAGCGCCATGGCGATGATATTGAGCAGCACGCCGAACTGGTAGCCCAGCGTATAGAGGCCCAGCGCCTCGCGCGACACCAGCCCGTCCAGCACGATGCGGTCGGAGACGTTCAGCGCCCAGGTGCCCAGCAGGAAGGGCAGCAGCGGCAGGCCGAAGGCCAGCGAAGGTCGCAGCAGCCGCCAGGAGAAGCCCAGGCGGCCGGCCCGCGCCAGCACCCACAGGGCGGGCACGGCCATCGCCACCGCGGCCAGCAACTGGCCCCACAGGCTGCCCAGCGCGCCCAGCCGCAGCCCCACTACCAGCAGGACGATCAGCGCCGTGGTCAATGTGAAGTCCACCAGGCTGAAGGTGACGAAGAACTTAGCCTGCTGACGGGCGCGGAAGAGCTGCAAGACCAGCACCGACACCACCGAGATGCCTGCGTTCCAGATGGTGATCAGCACGTAGGGATTGAAGGGCGTGTTGGGCAAGAGCCAGCCGAAGATGGCCGGCCCCAGCAGGGTCAGCAGAATCGATCCGATGAGCCCACAGCCGATGCCGAACACCGTTACCGTGCCGACGTAGCGGCGCAGCATGGCCGGGTCGTCTTTGTAGTCGAAGTAAAAGCGCAGCAGCGCGGCCGGCATGCCCAGCGCCATGGTGATCGACAACAGCGAAAAGACCGGGCTCATTACGCCCAGGATGGCGTAGTCGGCTGGCGAGAGCAGCCGCGTGTAGATTGGCAGTAATAAGAATGACAGGCTGCTGCGCAGCACCTCGCCGATGGTGTAGAGCGAGGACTGGCCGGCTAGTTGTTTGCCTTTGGCGAACATGGCGTGTGAATTGGCTTTAGCGCTGTCGAAGCCGGGACGGTAGCTCTATACGGCCCGGTAGATAAGCGTTTAACCCTGGAGCGAGTTGGCAGGATACGGGTTACCGGTAGGAGTGTCGTCGAGGAAGGTCTGGACCCAGTATTCAGTGGTGAGCCACCGAGCGCTATGCCACGAATGATCAGCGCTGCCTTCGGTGTGCTCGCGCCACATGCGCTGTACGGTTGCCAGATTGTACAGTCTGCGACTGCTGAAGTGGTGATCCAGAATCTCGTCGGCTTGCTGGCGCAGCGGCCCGCGCAGCCAGACTGCGAGCGGCGTCGGATAGCCCTTCTTGTCACGGCGCAGGCGAACTGCCTCGGGCAGTATGCCCTTCATGGCCTTGCGAGGGAAGACCTTGGTCGTAGACCCCTCGATCTTGCTATCTCCGGGCAGCGTAAGTGCAAATTCGATGATGCGGTAGTCCAGCAGCGGCACGCGTGCTTCCATGCCGAAGGCCATGCTGCTGCGATCTTCATAGTGTAGCAGGGCCGGAATGCTGGTCTGAGTTGTATCTCGGTACAGAATTTGGTTCAATGGATCTTGGTCCGAGATTGGATTGTGATAGTGGACCCGCAGATTGCGCTGGGCTGCGGCCAGGTCCGGCGCCAGGAACTGGCTGGCGTCGTGCCGTCGGCCGGTCAGGTGGGGTACAACCCGGCGAATGAACTGTTCAGATGTAAGCTCAGGAAAGTAGGCGCTTCGGGCATCGCGCGCAATGGTCATGCCTTCCTTGGCCACGCGCATCAGCGCCTGCTGTGTGGGCCGTCGCCGCAGATTGAGCCATAAGGCGCGCAGATGGGGCAGCAGGTAGGAAAAATAGCCGGCAAATAGCTCGTCGCCTCCTTGTCCGTCCAACAGCACTGTGACATGCCGGCTGGCCAGCTGCATCACCAACCACTGCGAGTAGACTCCTGGTCCCTTGACCGGAGTATCCATATGCCAAACGATTCGCGGGAGGATGTCGAAGAATTGGTCTGGCGAGGGGTGGGTGAAGTGAGACCGGGCGTTGCTGGCTTGGGCCACCACGTTGATAAAAGGTTCTTCGCTGTAGTCGGGATGATCGTAAACGCTGGAGAAGCTGTTGATCGAGTGCGGAAGCAGGCCGGAAGCCAACATCACAAT
>JBFYTD010000608.1:0-2539 GCA_041300885.1 Anaerolineae bacterium
CGTCAAGGGGCTGGAGATGCCCTACCACGACCCGCGCGCCTTCGTCAGCATGGGTCCCGGCTACGCCACGGCCAACCGCGGCGCCTGCCACATGGAGACGATGACCTACTACGAAGGCTACGGCATCGAGATACCGGGCGTGGTCTACCGGCCCGGCGCCGACCACTGGCAGGCGCGGCTGGATAGCCAGGGCAGCGGCGCGATGGCGGCGCGCTACCAGGACTTCCAAAGCGTCTTCAACCCCCTGGGGCTGTGCAAGTTCATCGAACGGGGCTTGATCGGCCCGGCCGAGCTGGCCGAGCTGGTCAACCGGGCGCTGGGCTGGGGCTGGACAGGGGAGGAGGTGATGCAAACGGGCGAGCGCATCTTCAACCTGAAGCGGCTGATCAACGCGGCCTATGGCGTAACCGCGGCCGACGACGTGCTGCCAGAGCGGCTGGCCACGCAGCCCCGCCCCAGCGGCGGCGCGGCCGGCGTCCTGCCCGACATGGACTTGATGATGGTCGAGTACTATGAGGCGCGCGGTTGGGATCCGGCTGGCGGCGCTCCAAGCCCCGATCGACTGGCGGCGTTGAGTTTAACGTAGATCGTCCAGCAGGCGGCGCAGGCGTTCGATCTCGGCCTCCATGTCAGCAGAGCGAGCTTCAGCAGCGGCAGCTCGCTGAGCCTCAACTTCTGCTCGCTGAGCCTCGGCTTCTGCCCGCTGGGCTGCAATCTGTGCTCGTTGCGGCTCTGATTGGGCCAGCTCAAGAGCGTCTTCCATCAGACTGACTGCCTCATCCATGGTTGGCAGCGGTCTGTTGGCCAGGGGATCGAACAGGCGTAGCGTTGCGCCTTCGGGACTGAGCTCCAGGTCCAACTCCTGGCTCCAAAGGGAGCCATCCTCACGGGGCGTCAACGGATGATAGCGTCCATCCACCAGCGTGAAGCCCTGGAGGGGTGGGCTCAGGTACTCGGCCATCGGGTCGAACAGATAGTATCCCTGATTTGGTAAGTTTCGTTACTTTGGCGGAACTGGGTTTGGCGCGGTATAATACAACCATATCCGTATGTGCAGGAGCAAGTGATGCCAATCGTTGAACTGAGCCTGAGCGAAACAATGTACAAGACTCTGCGTCAGGCGGCCGAACGGAGCAACCAACCTCTGGCAGAAATGGTCGAAATCGCCTTGGAAGCATTTCTTCAACCGCCCACCAGCTTGGAGCCAGGCGCCGGGAACGGCTCGGCAACTCCAGCCGATGACTGGCGGCGGACCAAGATCCACGCCGAGGCCGAGGCATGGCGATCTTTGCCAGCCACTGTGCAGCGTAGCTATGGCGAGGACTTCGTGGCTGTCCACAACCGTCAAGTCGTCGATCACCACCGTGACCGCCTGACATTGTACCGTCGCGTGCGGGCTCGCTTCGGCGATGTTCCCATCCTGATTACCCCTGCCAACGCCGCCTCGCCGCGCGAGTTTCGTATCATCAACCCCCGCGTGGAGCGGCCGCAATGAGTACTCGCTTCGGCCACTGTGCCGACTATTTTCCGCCGATTCCTTGTCTCGATCTCATTCTACGCGCACCAGACAGCAGCCAGTCGCAAGGCCATGTGCGGGCGATGATCGATACAGGCGCTGACATCACCTTGGTTCCGCAAGCATTGCTCGATCAGATTAGCGCTCCTGAGGTGGATGAAGTGCGTCTACGGAGTCACTGGGGCGAGGCAACGACGGTGATCACCTATCTGGTCGACATCCAACTCGGCGCAGACCTGCTTCCGGGCGTTGAAGTGGTGGGAGACATGCACGGTGAAAGGGTCCTGTTGGGCCGGAACGTCATCAACAAGCTGCTGCTCTTGATCGATGGACCACGCCAACACACTGAACTTTTGGCATAGAATCGGTCCATCCTGAGTCAAAGAGCTGAAAGGATGTCGCTGAACCAGTTGGGGATTTCTGACGTGTAACCGCCGTGCGCAACCATCGTCCCGTTGTTGTCTCGCACAGGCTATCAACTCTCATTCTATGGCGGTGTCTTCCATGTCTTCTTTGTCTTGGCGGCGGCGCGCGCTGCTGATCCTTGCGGTTTTGTTGCTGGCTGTGCTGGCCTTCGGCTACTGGCTGGTGGACGACTTGCCCGCGCCGACGCGCGCCAACCTGGCCGCGGCTCGGCCCAGCACGCTGCTCTTCGACCGCCAGGGCCAACTGCTCTTCGAGGTCATCGGCGACCAGGGCAAGCAGCGCTCGCTGAGCTTCGAGCAGATACCGGCCGCCTGCTGGCAGGCCACGATCGCCATCGAGGACAGCCGCTTCTTCCAGCACCCCGGCGTCGACCCCCTGGCTATCGGCCGCGCGGCTGTACAGAACTGGCGCAGCGGGACGGTGGTCTCCGGCGCGTCCACCCTCACCCAGCAGTTGGCCCGCACCACGCTGATGACCGCCGAGGAACGTTACGAGCAATCGCTGCGCCGCAAGCTGCGCGAGGCCTGGCTGGCGCTGCTGATCGAGCTGCGCTACAGCAAGCAAGAGGTGCTGGCCATGTACCTCAACCAGGTCTAC
>JBFYTD010000088.1:0-7327 GCA_041300885.1 Anaerolineae bacterium
GTATCGATGCGCACGAAGACCAGCATCGCGTGCTCGACCCGATCCTCGTAAAGCACGCGGTAGGGCACGCTCAGTTTAAGATCAACAGGCGTGACTTCGACGTTGGTGATCTGCATGGCAAAACTCCCTTCTACGCACCTGGTGCTAACCGTCAATCAGGACGCCGATGCGGCGCACCCGCAGGAAGACGCTCGCGTCGTGGGGCGCCTTGCGCAGCGAACGGGTCAGATCCAACCCAGCGTAGTGCATGTCACGGTGCATGCCGCCCCGCCAGTTGGGCGCGTCGCTGACGTCGTAGACTACGCCATCATAGGCAAGGTAAGCCGGCCTGCCGCGTTCGCCGTTGAACTGGCGCAGTTCGATCTCGGTCAGGCGGAGTTCGATCGGTTGGTCCATGACGTGTTACTGGGGGGAAATGGAGGAGATGGGGGGAGCTAGGGGAACTTGGGAAAGCTCCTCGGAGATCCTCCAGTTCCTCTCAGTTCCCCTCCGCCTCGATCCACGAGCGCAGTTGCGCTACGTGCTCATGGTCATGCTCGACGATGCCCTCCAGCAGGCCGGCCGGACTAACCACGCCCACGTCGAGCGCAAGCTGCTGGAAAAGCTGCTCCGGCGCGCTCCAGCCGATATTCCACAGCACCTCCTCGCGCATCAGGGCCAGGTCGCGGATAGTCTCGTCCCAGGTCCAAGCCTGTTTGCGCAAGTACTGCTTGTGGTTCCACGTTTGCAGCGCCTCATCGCTGTCGATCCACTCGATCTTGTCGGCGTGGCCGTTGAGCACCATCTGCGCCAGGGTCAGCAAACGGTCTTCCCAACTGGCCACATGGCCGATAACATCTTTGACCGACCAATCGCCCACCGCGCCGGGACTCTCGATCCGCTCCGCAGGTAGGCTGCGCACCAGGGTCAACAACTCATTGCGCGCGTCGGCCAAGCGCGCCACCAGGGCTTGCTTATCAGCTTCTGTCGGTGATGATTTCAAGCCGTTCATTTGCACCATAATCCCGCTCAGTACTCTCGTCATATGTCACGCACATTCGCCATGCACACCGAGCTTGCTTCAGCATGCTTCCCTGTGTCCGGCTGCGAATTCACTCGCAGCCGGCGCTCGCAGCCGGCGCCCGCAGCCAATCCATCGTCGCCTGCGCCAGGATGGCCGCGCCCAGCGGCAGGGCGCGCTCGTCGATGTCGAAGCGCGGGCTGTGGTGAGGCTCCGGACGCCATTCCACTTCCTGGCTCGCCCGCCGTTCTCCTTCCTGGCTCGGGCCGGTCTCCGACCGTGCCCGCCGTTCCGGCATAGCCCCCAGCACAAAGAAGCAGCCCGGCGTGCGGTCGAGGAACTCAGCCACGTCCTCGGCCACCATCATCATCGGCCCATCGGCCACGGCTGCTTCGCCCAGCACGGATGCCGCGGCCGCGCGCAAGTGATCGGTTGCGTCCACGTCGTTGACCACCGACGGCGCGTAGTCGCGGAAAGTCAAATCGTAGCTCGCACCGTGGGCCGCGCAGACCCCAGCCAGCAGGCCGTGCATGCGTTCGATGATGCGCGCCCGCGTCGCCGGATCGAAGGTGCGCAGCGTGCCGCTCATCTGCACCCGTTCGGCCAGCACGTTGAATGCGTCGCCGCCCCGGATCGTACCGATGGATAGCACGGCCGGCTCCAAGGGGTCGCGATCGCGGCTGATGATCGTCTGAAGCTGAGCGATAGCATAGGCCGCCACGGCGATGGCGTCGATGCCCTGATGCGGCATGGCGCCGTGGGAGCCGCGACCGACGATCTCCAGGGCGAAGCGGTCAGCCGCCGCCCACAGCGGTCCGGCCTTGACCACGGCCCGCCCCAAGGGGATCTGGCTCCACAGGTGCAGGCCGAACATCACATCAGGGACGGGGGCCATCATGACCCCGTCGGCGATCATGGCCCGTGCGCCCTGGGCGACCTCTTCGGCCGGCTGGAAGACGAACTTGACCCGGCCGGCAAGCTGCTCTTGCTGCCCGGCCAGCAGGGTAGCCACGCCCAGACCGATGGCCGTGTGACCGTCGTGGCCGCAGGCATGCATCTTGCCGGCCGTCAGCGAAGCGAAGGGCAGGCCCGTCTCCTCGTGGATCGGCAGCGCGTCCATGTCAAAGCGCAGCATGGCCGTTGGACCCGGCTGCACACCCTCCAGAACGCCCACCACACCCGTCTGGCCGACGCCGGTCTGCACCTCCAGGCCGAGCTGCACCAGGTGATCAGCCACCATGCCTGCCGTGCGCTGTTCCTGGAAGGCGATTTCGGGGTGGCTGTGAAAGTCGCGCCGCCACGCGGTCAGTTGGCTGGCCAGCGCCTGGGACAGGGGTAGAAAATCGATGGCCACGAAAGTTGTCCTCCAAAGTTGCTAACTTTTCGGAAAAGTTGGCAACTTTCAGGGCTACGCCTGCGCCCGATCCAGCAAGGCCAGGCTGCGACGAGCATGGTAGTAGCCGCGCACAATGAACTCTGGCCAGCGGCTGCGGTCGATGAACTGCTCGTAGAACTTGACGCCCTTGATATCCTGATAATTCACAGGATGTAGCAGCAGGCAGCGATCCTGGATCATGTGCAACTGCATGCGGGCGGCCTCCAGGTGCTGACCGTGGCGCGACTGGTGGCTGGCCCGCAGCACGCTCCAGGTTTTGTCCTGCCAGCCGGAGTGGTCCTCGCCGTCGAAGTTCTCCGGGTAGAAGCCATTGACGCCGATGAAGAAGTCGATCTCTGGGTGGTGATCCACCAGCGGTTGCGCGGGGAAAATGTTGATAACGCCGCCATCGCCGCACAGCGCGCCGTCGATCTCCACCGGCTGCATGAAGACCGGCAGGGTAATTGAAGCCCGCGCCAACCGGGCCAGCCGCATGTCCGGCGCCGTCTTGCTGCCCAGGTAGAGCAGGCGGTTGTGGTCGATCTCCCAGATGTTGGCGTAGAAGGGGATCGGCAGATCGCCCAGCATGACGCCGCCCAGGCGCTGATGATAGAGCCGTTCCAGCGCCTCGACCTTGACCACGCCGGTGAAGCCGCGCCCCAGCGTCAGGGGAACCTTGAGCAGCGAGCGCCACTCAGGATCGACGTACTCGTCGCTGCGCCAGCCCAGGACAAAATCGACCGCCTCCTGAGCGCTCAGCCCGGCAGCGATGGGCGCCAGAAACAGCGTCGAGCCAGAGCAGGTCGAGATGGCCGCCACCTCCAGCCCCGCCTCCTCCAAGGCCCGCATTACGCCCAGTGTGGAGATCAACGCGCCGCTGCCGCCGGTGGCCACGATGCCAATCTTCTTGCCCGCCAACGCTTGGACCGTAAAAGGACGAAAAGGAGGGAATAGCTCTGTGCTAAAGACCGGCTCGCGATCCAGGTAGGGAATTGGCAGCAGCGTCTGGCGCAACGCGCGCACGAAGGACAGATCCTCTTGCAGGTCGCTGCCCAGGTTGAGCGCATGGGATACCCAGTGAAAGTACTGCTTGACTTGAAACGGCCCGGCGATCTTGCTGAGCATAGATGGATTCCTCTCAGAACTATCCGCCATAGGTCCAGCCGGTAGCGGCCAGACTGAGCGCTTTGGCCGCTGGCTGGCGCACGCCGCCCGCCAGCACATCGGCAACAAACAGGCCGTGGTCGCCGGCTGCGTTGGATTCCTCGACCGTGCGGCACTCCAGCCAGGCTACGGCGTCCAGAAGCAGCGGCGAGCCAGTGACCGTCCCATCCTCGAAGGGGTGGCCAGCAAAACGCTGGTCGTCGGCAGGGATGTACTTGAAAAACGTGGCGGCCAACGCCTCATGGCCCGCGCCCACGACGTTTAGTGCAAAGGCGCCGTGCTGCTGGAGCAGCGGGTAGATGTGACTGTCCTTGCGCACGCCGATAGCGACCCGGCGCGGCCGTAGACTGGCCTGCATCACCCAGGTGATGGTGGCCGCATGGGCCGCGCTGCCCTGGCCAGTGGTCAGGACGCAGAGGCCATAGTGTAGGCTGCGCAAGGCAGCGCGCATACCGGTGAGTTGTTCAGAATCGTGCATGGTGTGTGATCGGCGAGAACAAGCGGCCAATATGGCGGCATTATACCACAGCAAGAACGATGAGATCGAACCTGGCCGCGCGCCAGACCAATGGATTCGCGCTGCTGTGGAAAACTCACTGCGGGGCTGGCAACGGCGTGCCCACATGTAGTGGTCGCGGCGCCATGCTGCCCAAAAGACCCCAGCCGCCCCCGCTTCCAGGCGCGCAAAGGCGCTGGTTTATCCACAACCAGCGCCGCTTTTCCACCGATTCAGCCAGGTTTTCCACAGTTTACGAGGCTCTAGTGAGCCCTCACTCGTTCCAGCACGGGCTGGGGAGCGGTGATCTGGGCCCGCAGGCTTTCCACTGCAGTCTGCATGGAGTCATCGCTTTGCAGCAGTCCCTCGATCTTCTCAACGCTGTGCATCACTGTAGCATGATCTCGTCCACCGAACAGCGCGCCAGCGTTGGCATAGGACAGTTCCAACTCGTTGCGCAACAGGTACATGGCGACCTGGCGGGCCTGGACGATGTCTCGTTTGCGGCTGGGACTGGCCAGCTCGTCCAGACCAATCGCGAAGTGGCGGGCCACCAGGGCCACCACTTCCTCCGCCGTCGCCTGCGCTTTGAGCGGCACCATGTCGGCCAGAATCGCATCCACCCGGTCCGGGGTGAGATAAACGCCGTTCAGGTTGGCATGGGCAACCACTTTGGTCAACGCCCCCTCCAGCTCGCGGATGTTGGTCGTAACAAGAGCAGCGATGCGTTCCAGCAACGCGTAGGGCAGGTCGATGCCATAGGAGACGCATTTGGCTGCAAGAATCGCCTGCCGTGTTTCCATGTCTGGCGGCTGGATATCGGTAATCAAGCCCCACTCGAAGCGGGAGCGCAGCCGGTTTTCCAGGGTAGACATGGCTTTGGGCGGCCGGTCACAGGCCAGCACTACCTGTTTGCCCGCTTCATGCAGCGCGTTGAAGGTGTGGAAAAGTTCCTCTTGTGTGCTAGGCTTGCCGGCCAAAAACTGCACGTCATCCACCAGGAGCACGTCACTGGTGCGGTACTTGGCCCGAAACTGCTCCTGCGTGCCGGTGCGAATCGCTGTCACCAGTTCGTTGGTGAACATCTCGCACGAGACATAGACCGCCTTGTAGCCATTCTGCCGGCAGCGGTGGGCTATGGCATGCATCAGGTGGGTCTTGCCCAGCCCCACGCCGCTGTAAATGAACAGCGGATTGTAGCGTCCGCCGGGCCGGTCCCCCACCGCCGCCGCGGCCGCGTGGGCCAGACGGTTGTTGGAGCCAACGACGAACGTGTCAAAGGTGTTGCTGGCCACCAGCGGCAGCCCTTGGTCAGGTGTCGCCGGGGCTGCAGGTTCGACCGAGGCTGCATCGACGCGCAATGCGGTCTCCAGCAGCGGCGCTGGTGAGGGCTGCTCAGCCTCGCGCAACGGCTGAGGCTGCACACTGTACGTGATTTCGACCTCACGGTGGACGATATGGCGCAGTGTCTTTTTGACGATGCGGTTCAGCCGCAGATCGAGCCAATCCTTGACGAAACCGTTGGGGACAGTGATCAAAAACGTGCCGTCCTCATAGGCCAAGAACCGGGTGGGGTGCAAATACATTTCATAGATGTCGGGGGTCACTTGCAACTGAAGCTCGCCAAGAGCTGCCTGCCACGCCTTGCGCGGGCTAATCAAGGGCGCGTCGATCACAGTCGTTGTATTTGCCACTGTCATAGCGCAATACCTCAACACCAACAAACGGGGCCGCGTGTTGCTAAACCCAGATGCGGTGTGCATCAGAGCGGATAAGAAACGTTGATTTTTACCTGCCCAAAGGCGGAGATTGTCAGATCGCAAGGTGATGGCGCCCGAGTGGCGACCGATCAGGATGGAGTGGGAAACCAGCCTGGACTGCCAGGTTCGATGATGGCTGCGGTGATCTTGCCAGTCCAACTGATGTGTGGGCGAGCCAGCACGTCGTTGGAAACGATGTCAGTTTTTCACCGGGACGGCGGCTAAAGCTGCGATACTGGATGAGGTTTGCGGCCCACAATCCTGCCTGCGATCTGGGGTCATTGTACGCGTAAGGCTTGCCAGCGTCAACTGGCCCACGCCAACGATTCTCCTCCCCACCGGCGAATTTATCGTAGATTGCCCGGCCTAGAACGTGTGTCTCACGCGACATTTAGTGTTTACGCTTTCACTGAGACACAAGGCTCTTCACCAGACTCGGCATAACGTTTCGCTTATGGTTGACTTACAGGCAGAAAAATTTCGCAAAACTTTAAGGTTGGTTTAACAGAGTGTTCGCGAACGATTCACTGCTCATCACTAAATACAGGCACTGCGGAGCCAAACACCCCTATCTGTTGCGTAGACAGGTCGTCAAAGCGCCGCCAGTGTTTTCCCACATATCCCAACCGCGGTCGTCCCACGAAGCTGCGATCTTTGATACCAGATAGTTTTCGATTTTGCGCCAAAACAACGACAAAATGCCCCGCCAGCACTCACGGCTGCTCTGAACCAGGATCTTCGTCGTCCCCCTTGCCCAACTTGCCCTTCAGCCGATCGAGCAGAGAGGGCTTGGCCGGGGCCGGCTGAGCCGAATTGCGGGGCTTGAAGCGCTGGCCGCAGCGCGGGCAGCGTTCGGCGTCGGAGGGTAGCTTGTAACCGCAATTGTAACACTCCATGATGTGCTCCTTATGTGACCGTTTGGCGAACGTCCACCACCTGGCCGCCGGTAACCCGCAACAGCTCCGCCGGCGCGATGCGTAGCATGGTGCGGTCGTCGCCGCCCCCGCCGTAGACTATAGCCTCCTCGAAGACGCGGCGGTCGATGTAGGTCGGCAGAGGCTGGAGGAAGCCGAAGGGTGGCACGCCGCCGGCCGGGTAGCCCGTTTGCGCCAGTACAACATCGGCCGGCGCTAGCCGGATGCGTTTGCGCCCTACCTGGAACAGATCGGCCAGCTTACGAAAGTCGATCGCGTCCGTGCCGTTGGTGATGACCAGAACCGGAGCGGACTGCTGGCCATCTCTGAGGAAGAACAGCACCGACTTGACGATCTGATCGGTCTGGCAGTCCAGGGCCAGCGCAGCCAGAGCCACCGTCGGCGTTTCCCGGTCCGGCCGCACCAGCACGGCTGCAATGGCATGTTGTTCGATAAAAAGCGCAAGGGTTTCACAGGTATTGCTGGTCATGCTCAACCGTCCAGATAGCGTTGCTCCGATTGTAGTCAAGAAACAGAGAGCTGCCAAGCTGCGTGGCGCGCGCTACTACGCAGCTTGGCAGGCTTGTGGTACACTAGCGTTGTGTCAACGCTCATTTG
>JBFYTD010000609.1:0-2533 GCA_041300885.1 Anaerolineae bacterium
GCTGCGCATCGGCGATGGACTCGAAGCCACAGAAGTTCTGGTAGTGCTGGTCGAAGCGACCGATGACGCGTTCCACGGTGTTGTTGGTAGATGGGATCAGGCTGGAATCGATGCTGTTGGCCAGTCTGGGCCAATGGCGCTCCAGAAAGTCAAAGATGACCGCGGCCTCGGGCCGGGCTTGGACGTAGTGTTGACGCAGGGCCATGACCGCGGTGTAACGTTCCGTGGCCAGAGCCAAGGTTTCGGCGTCAAAGATGCGATAGATCTGCTGCTTGAGTTGCGCGGCTTCTGGATGTTGCTCGGCATAGTCCGAGCCGTAGGCGTCCTTGACATGCTGTTGTACCTGCTGCAAAGCATGGAAGATGCATTCGTGATGCTCGGCCTGCGGAAAGACCTGGGCGATCACCGGGCCGTAATCCTGGCGCAGATCGGTGACGACCACCTGCGGGTGGTAGCCTTTAGCCCGCAAGGCCCACAGGAAGGCCGTCGCACTATCCTGGTCGTTGGTGGGATAGATGGCGATATGCAGCAAGTCGTAGGTCCAGACATCGGCCGCCAAGTAGACGTACATCCAGCGCCGCATCTTGCCGGCCGGCTTATCATTCTTGGGTACCAGCACGTACTTCTCGTCCACGCCGACCACGCCGCTACTTCTGACCATGCCGAAGAGCGCCACGACGGGCAGCAGCGCCGCACCCCACGCAGTGACCCAGCGCCAGGCGGTCAAGCTGGATACACCCAGCGCGGTGCCCGTACGCCGATAGGTGCTGTAGCCCCAGGCGTACATCTGCACGGCCAGCAGGTGCACTTCCGTCCGATAGCGCGCGTAGGGCAGCAACCCCGGCGGCAGGTTCGTGAAGCTGCCCTGGGCGCACTGCGGGTTACGGCAGTAGTAGCGATAGACCGCCACTGCGCACACCTGGTGCGTCTCGTCATAGTACTGCTTCAGCCGGGGCGTGGCGCTCTTGCGTCCGACCTGGTCTGAACCACAGGCCGGACAACGCACCTGGCCGTCCGTGACCAACTGCCACTGCCCAAACAGCAGTTGCTCGCCCCGTAGCAGCCAGGGCAAGGTCTTGACCGGCGCTGGGGCACTCACGCCCGCTTCTTGGGCCAGTGCTGTCAAGTCGGCCAGCGTGGTGCGCACTTCGGCCGTAAGTGGTTGGCCAGCCTCCAGGCGCCCGAGCAGCTCCCGGACTTGCGCCAGCAACTGCTCGACCAGCCAGCCCTCGCGCAAGGCCAGCGCCGGCCCGCTCAGATCGTAGCGCGCGCGGAGGGTCTGCTGCAGGCGCCGCCAGCCGCTGTGTTCCACAGCTTGCTGCACCTGGGGTTCCGTCACCGCCACCCCTTGCTGACGCAGGTGCTGGTACACCCGCGCCACGCCCCACATCGGAAAGGTAGCACAGACCTCGACAATGCGCCCAACCAACTCGGCCGTCAAGACCTCGGCACTGTGCAAGCTGAGCAAGTTGGCCCAATCGGCCGCCTGCCAATACTTGAGCCAGCGACTGATATCCGGCTGCGGTACGCCGAACCACTCAGCCAGCTGTAACTGCCGCACAAAGGGCGTCCGCCCCTCCCGCGTCCGGCGGCTGCCCCGTTCCAGACCCGGCACGTCCAACAGGCTCAAAAACAGCACCAGCAGGCGCAGGCGAAAAGGGTGGTCACCGGCCACCGCCAGCGTGAAGTGCCCGCTCAAGGTCGCCTGGTAGCTGCCATCCGCCTGGCGCTCGACCTGCACCCACGCAGCCTCCGGCGCACCGCCCGCGGCGGGTGTGACGCCCACCACGCAGCCCAGTCCCAGCCCCCAAGGTGGCGAGCCCCCCGGCCGATACTGGCTGAGCGCCAAGCCCAGATACCCCACCAGCACCAACCGTTGCCCCTGCCACAGCCCCCACTCCACCCACTGCCACACCGCCCCCCGGCGTAGTCCCGGCCAGCCTACGCCCACACCCCGCCATAACCACAAGCCCCACGGCACCAGCCGCAGCCAGGCCGGCCCCCAGCCCCCGCTCCACACCCACAGCCCCCACAAGAGCAGCCCTCGCAACAGCACCGGCCGCCAACTCTGCAGCAGGTAGTCGCCCAGCGCCCGCCAGTGCGCATACCAGCGCCCCGCCGGGCTACGCCGGCGCCGCCCCGTCTGCCCCGCTGTCACCGGCAGCGTCGGCGGTACCAGCCAGCCCGCCACCTCAGCCGGCGCTTGCCCGAGCAGCGCCAGCCCCAGTAGGCTCAACACAGCCAGCGCATGCAACACGACCAGCCAGGGTTGATCAACCCGGCGCTTTGTGGTACCTTGCATCTGAGCCAACCTCGTGCGGTGGATTCTTGCAAGGTACCTTTGTACCCTATCCGGCGGGTTGGCTCAACTCGCGCCTTGTCCCCAACGTGTTACGCTCTCCGAATTGCCTCACGCTAGATCTTACTTTGGGGATATCGTTGCCTCACGGAATAATCTTACCCAGCGCTTGCCGAGTTGCGAGCGTTGGGAGAAGCTGAGGCATGATGAGTCAGACGAGCAAACGCGAGTTAG
>JBFYTD010000610.1:0-2531 GCA_041300885.1 Anaerolineae bacterium
AGTTGGCCGTCGTCGATCCGCAACTGCGGGTCTACGGCGTCGAGGGCTTGCGCGTGGCCGACGCCAGCATTATGCCAACCATCGTCACCGGCAATATTCACGCCGGCATCCTGATGATTGGCGAGAAGGCTGCGGACATGGCCCGCAAGGCGCATGGGTTGTAAAAGCCGTGTGTCAAGTGTCATGTGTCAAGTGTCATGTATCAAGTGTCATGTATCAAGTGTCAGGTATCGAGTGTCAGGTGCAGAGTGTCGGAGCGCATTGCCGATCAGACAGTAACTCCTGGCGCCTGATGTGGGTACCGACACACCACGCATGACACCTGACACATGGCACTTGACACATGGCACTTGACACTTATTACTGGACACGTAAGCATCGAGATAGGGTGATCTATGAGTCTCAAAGGCAAGAAGATAGGTATTCTGATCGAAAGCGATTTCTACGAGAAGGAAATCTTTTACTACGAGCACCGCTTCGCCGAAGAGGGGATTGAGGTGCACTGGCTCAGCCGCCTGTGGGGCCAGCCGGGCCTGACCTTCACCGGCCACGAATTCAAGGCGCCCTTCTACTGCGGCGAGAGTTTCGAGGGCATGAGCGACGAGGAATTGCGCAGCTACGACGCGATTATCGTACCGTCAGCCTTCGTCTCCGACCGGCTGCGCTACAGCGAGACGCTGGGCAAGCCGGCGCCGGCCACGGAGTTCATCGCGCGGGCCTTTGCCGAGCCGGGCATCCTCAAGGGCATTATCTGCCACGGCATGTGGCTGGTCTCGTCCATGCCGGAGCTGGTGCGCGGGCGGCCGGTGGTCGGGCACCCCAACCTCTACGGCGACATCGTCAACATGGGCGCGATCTACGTCGACCAGGACGTAGTGGTGGACGGCGATCTGGTGACGGCGCGCACGGGCGGTCACTGCCATCAATTCGCCAACAAGATCATCGAGATGCTAGGGCAGTCCGGCGCCAGTGCTGAGGCAGCGTTCAATCACGTAGCCCTGTCGTGCGCTGATCCGCTGGCCACCGAGCGTTTCTATACCACGCACTTCGGCTTCCAGCGAGCTCGTGTGATCCCGCTGGGTGACACGCAGATCGTATTCCTGCGTGCCGGCCAGGTGCTTCTGGAGTTGTTCAAGTCGGAAGGCGAGTCGCCGGTGCAGGAGATCCACGGCGATGGACCGCACTATCCCGGTGTGCGCCACCTGGCCTTCAAGGTCGACAGCGTAGACGCCAAGCTGGCCGAGATGGGCGCCGCCGCACGGATCACTTTGGGACCGCTGGACTTCGATGCCTTCATCCCTGGCTGGCGCACAGTCTGGGTGGCCGATCCCGATGGCGTCATCGTCGAGGTCAGCCAGGGCTACGTCGATCAAGATAATCCTCCGCAGCCTGGAGCCTAGCACCGATGCGCTATCGACTGCTGGGTCGCACCGGTTTGAAGGTGTCGGAACTTTGCCTGGGAACCATGACCTTTGGCGGCGGCAAAACCATCGGCGGGATCGACCAGGCGACGGCGACGGCGTTGGTTGATCGTGCGTTGGAGGCCGGGATCAATCTGCTCGACACGGCCGATGTGTATTCCGGCACAGAAGCGGAGACGATGCTGGGGCGCGCGTTGGGCAATCGACGCAAGGATGTGATCATTGCAAGCAAGGTCCGCTTAGGCACAGGCAAAGGGCCAAACGATGCGGGACTGTCCCGGGCGCATATCATGGATGCCGTCGAGGGCAGCTTGCGTCGTCTGCAGACCGACACCATCGATCTCTACCAGTTGCATATCGTCGATTCGCTGACACCACTGGAGGAAACGCTCCGTGCGCTCGAAGACTTGGTACGTTCTGGCAAGGTGCGGTATATTGGCTGCTGCAACTACCCCGCCTGGCAGATCATGAAGGCCCTGGCCATCAGCGACGCGCGCGGCTGGACTCGTTACGCCACGGTTCAGGCACACTACAGCCTGGCCGAACGCGGCCTGGAACGCGAGATCGCCCCCTTGCTGCGCGACCAGGGCCTGGGGCTTCTGGTTTGGAGCCCGCTGTCAGGTGGTCTGTTGTCAGGAAAATTCACCCGTGACGGCAAGGATCCCAAGGGTGCCAGGCGCACGACCTTTGACTTTCCCCCTGTCGACATGGAGCGAGCCTTTGCTGTGATTGACGCCATGGCCGAGATTGCCGCAACTCATCAGGCGTCGGTGGCGCAGGTTGCCTTAGCCTGGCTGTTGCAGCAGGATATCGTGACGAGCGTGATCCTCGGCGCCCGCCGCGTCGATCAGTTGGAGGACAACCTCCAGTCGCCCAATGTACACCTGAGCCTGGAACAGTTGGCTCGGCTGGCTACCGCAAGCGCCCTGGCGCCAGAATATCCCGGATGGATGCTGGCGGAGCCATGGGACGATCGCATGTGAGAACACCTGTGAAAAGAAATCGGAGACCTGTCATGAACCAAATCAACTTCACATTTTCCGACACCATCGGCGGCTATGTCACCGGTTTCGACCGGGCAGCAGACAGCTTTGGCCTGCGCACCACCGA
>JBFYTD010000611.1:0-2519 GCA_041300885.1 Anaerolineae bacterium
CGAATTGCGCGTCGGCGGCACCACCAGGTCCGGGGGATGGAAGAGAAAGGCGTCCGTTTGCTCGCCACCCAGGCCGCCGTGATTGCCGATCAACTCCTCCAGGGCGGCGACTGTGCCATCGGGGTACACGGTGCTGATGACCATCAAGTCGCCGGCGTGGGGAAAGTCCATCACCCGCCGCGCCTGCCACACGCGCGTTTCCAGGCTGGCATGGCCATAGGCGTTGGGGTCGGCTGGCGCGTAGGGCTGGAGCGGATCTTGGCCCGTCACCTCGCCCGTGTGTAGATGGCGCACTCCCCCTTTGCCCAGCGCAACGGGCGCGCCTTCGTCGTCGTAGCCGCAGACCAGGCCGATGCCCTCGTGCTGCACCAGCGCGTCCACCATGCCGGGGTAGGCCGTGTTCAGCTCGCTCAGGGTGATCGTGCGCGGGTAGAGGTCGAAGTAAACCTGGGCCAGGTTGCCGCTGCCGTAGGCGGTCACCTGCGCCGGCTGGTCATGGCCTGGATCGCCGGCCATCTCCTCCTGTCGCTGGGCGCTCCGGTCGAGTAACTTCTGCCCGCTCTTAGCCAGCGCCCGCCCACCAACGCCGCCGACGCCGCTCTGCTGGATGTTCTCCAGCTCGCCAGAGGCAGCCGTCAACGAAGTGACGCCGCTATCGCCGCCCATGGACTGGGCCACAGTCGTGCCCTGCGGCAACTGCTGCTCGATCAGCTCCTTCAGGGACAGGCCGTAGCGCTGCTTGAAGGTAGGGCCGAAGGACTGGCCGTGGTCGGAGAGAACGATGAAGTCGTAGGGCCGGGGCGCCTTCTCCTCGATGGTCCGGTAGACCCGGGCGATGACATGGTCGTAGGCGGCCAGTACCTTGAAGGCGTCGCTGGTCCAGGGGCCGGAGTGATGGGCCACCTCGTCGTAGCCGGGCCAGGTGACATAGATGCTAGGCACGCCGCGGATGATATCCAGCATGGCGAGGTTGGCGGCAATGTCCCGCATCAGGACGGTCGTGGCGGCCCGCACGAAGGGATAGCCATGGGCCAGGCGATTGAGGCGCGGTTGCACGTCCCGGCGCTTCTGCTGCCAGGCTTCCACCACCTCCCGCACGACGTCTACCAGGAAGAAGACGATGGTGCGGGCGAGGAAGTAGGGGTTGAGCATCAGCAGGTAGATGTCCTCGGCGCGACGCCGCTTCTCATCGCTGTCGCCCACGAACAGATTGGCCAGGGTCAGCAGCGACTTCTGGGCATCGCCGTCCAGCATGTTGTTGATGCTGGCGCCGCCGCGCAGGAGGCCGTTGCCGTTGGCATAGCGGCTGTTGAGCTCAGCCGCGTCAGACCCCGACACGTAGAGCTTCTGCTGGTCCTTGTCGTACCAGCGAAAGGCGGGAATGTCGCTGTTGTCGCCGAACATGATGCCCGCCTGGCAGGCGGAGGTCTGGGAGGGGATGCCGCAGTCGACGCGGGAGAGCTGGAAGCCCTCCCGTTCCATCAGCCGTTTGAGCGTAGGCAGGCGTCCGTCGGCGATGGCCGCTTTGACGTGATGGTAGCTTAAGCCATCGATTTCCAGCATGACCAGCCCGCGCTGCCCAGGATCGATGTCCGCGTAGGATTGGCGTCGGGCCAGCCGCTCGATCAGGCTCTGATAGACGGAGCCCTCGTCGTTCACTTCCAGAATACCGGTCACGACGATATTGATGGCCGCAAAGACAAGTCCGCCCACGATCGCGGCCAGCCAGCCCGAAACCTGGAAGACAGGCAGGAGTTGGGACGTGAGAAGCAGCGCCAGCGCGTTGACCAGAAACCCAAGGATGAAGACGGCGATGAAACCCAGCGGCCGCGCCACCAGCAGCACGATCGGCCGGATCATCAAATTGACGATGCTCAGCAGGAATGCCGCCGCAAAAGCATCGGTCAAGATCAGAGTCAGTCGCGTGTCAAGAAAGGCGATGCCGGGAAGAACAGCCGCGGTGATCAACAGCGAGATGCCATCTATGAACCATAATAGGGCAAAACGGAAGATGGCTTTGGTAGTGTTCGAAAGTCGGGTCATCGCCTTTTGCTCTCCTGCCGAGATTGCGCGTGTTGGGGTCGCGTTTGGAACTGAAGGAGCGAACGCTTCATCAATTCTACACGGGTTTTCGCCGGCTCAAAAAAACCTTTACGCCAGAATCCTTGACGAAGGATTTGGCGAACTTCTGACAATCGAGGTTCTGTTCAGAACGTTGACTGGCTGTGTTATAATGAGAATGGCGCGTCGATCAGGCGGATCGCCGACAATGGGTCGTGAAGACGGCACCGGGACAGGTTCGACGTCACCGAGGAGGTGGCAGTGATGAAGGAAAGGCTTTTGCAGCAGGCCGGACGAGAATACGCCCCCTGGCAGCGCCTTCTGGCGCTGGCAGCGCTGGCGCCCGTGTTTATTGTGTTGCTTCCCACAGCTTTGATCCGCGGGTCCGCGCGGCTGGACCGGGTATTGCATCTCCCCCGGCTGCCAGGCGGGAGTCTGCTCCAGATGCTGGGCGGGCT
>JBFYTD010000612.1:0-2515 GCA_041300885.1 Anaerolineae bacterium
CGAGACGTTGAAACGTTAGAACGTCGAAACGTGCCAACGTGCGAACGTAGAGGAGGTTCCCATGCCACATATACGTCCTTCCTGGGATGACTATTTCATGGACATCACCTTCCAGGTGGCTAAGCGGAGCACCTGTGACCGGGCGCGTGTCGGCGCGGTGATCGTCAAAGACAAACGCATCTTGACCACCGGCTATAACGGCTCACCCGCCGGACAGCCGCATTGCGATGAAATCGGCCACCTGATGGTCGAAGGGCACTGCGTGCGCACCCTGCACGCCGAGCAGAACGCCATCATCCAGGCCGCGCAGCACGGCGTCAGCGTGCGCGGCGGCACGATCTACGTCACCCACCAGCCCTGCCTGACCTGCGCCAAGATGATCATCAACGCCGGCCTGGTGCGGGTGGTCTACGGCGGCGCCTACCCCGACGCCAACTCGGTGGCCTTTCTGGCCCAGGCTGGCGTGGCCTTGCAGAAGTTTGAACTGCACCCGTCGTAACTCGTAGCGAGTCCCCACACTCCGACGATTCGAGGTTGGACGAGTCCCCCACACTGAACTGTGGGGCTGTCCCCGATGCGACGTTCCGGCCCAGCCACATCTTTATGAACCTTAAGCATTTATACCGGTCATCGTCACGCTCTGCGCCACGAAGGTGGGAATCCAGCGCCTGGCAGACTGGATTCCCACCTTCGTGGGAATGACAGCCATTGCCGAATCAATTTCTTAACTTCCATCAAGATGTGGGCCTATCACCAACCGCCCTCTATCCCTCCGCCTGCTGCCGCAGCGCGCGCCGCTCCAATCGCCAGACCCGCCGCTGCTCGGCCTGCTGATAGCGCCGCTGTTCGGCCTCGGTCTCAGCCAGCAGCGGCGGCACGGGCAAGGGCTTGCCGTTGCCGTCGATAGCCACGAAAGTCAGGTAAGCCGTGGCCGTGTGGCGGCGCTCGCCGGTCAGCGGGTTCTCGGCCTCGGCCCGCACCCCCACCTCCATCGAGCTGCCAAAAGCCCGGTTGACATGGGCCTTGAGCACCAGGACCTCGCCCACGTGGGCCGGCGCCATGAAGTGCAGGTCGTCCATGGAGGCGGTCACCACGATGTTACGGGCATGGCGCATCGCGGCTACGCCCGCGGCAATGTCGATCCAGGCCGCCACCTGGCCGCCGAAGACCGTGCCCAGCGCGTTGGCATGGGATGGCAGGACGATCTCGGTCATCTCGACCGCCGACTCGGCGGCCCGTTTGGGTGTGGTGGACATCGTTTTCTCTTCAAGCGCCCGGCATCTGGGGCAAGGAGTCTATCATGCAGCAAATCGTCGAGTGTGTGCCCAACTTCAGCGAGGGGCGGCGTCAGGAGGTGATCGACGCCATCGTGGCTGCCATCGCCGCCGTAGCGGGCGTGCGCGTGCTGGATGTGCAGTCAGACGCCGATCACAACCGCACGGTGGTGACCTTCGTGGGTGAGCCGGAGCCGGCGTTGGCAGGAGCCTTCGAGGGCGCCCGCCGGGCCGCTGAGCTGATCGACCTGAACCAGCACCGCGGCGAGCACCCGCGCATGGGCGCCACCGACGTGATTCCTTTCATCCCGGTGCGCGGCGTCAGCATGGACGACTGCGTCGCGCTGGCCTGCCGGCTGGGCCAGCGCATCGGCGACGAGCTGGCGATCCCGGTCTATCTCTACGCCAAGGCGGCCAGCCGGCCGGAGCGGGAAAGCCTGCCGGCCGTGCGCAAGGGGCAATATGAGGGCATTCGCGAGCTGATCGGCAGCGATCCGGCCCATGAGCCGGACTTCGGGCCGCGGCGCATGGGGCCGGCCGGCGCCACGGCCGTAGGCGCGCGGCCGTTTCTCCTAGCCTTCAACGTCTACCTCAACACAGCCGATGTGGAGATTGCCAAGAAGATCGCCAAGACGCTGCGCTTTACCAGCGGCGGGCTGCGCTATGTCCAGGCCATGGGCTTGCTGGTGGAGGGCCAGGCGCAGGTGTCCATGAACCTGACCGACTTCCGCCAGACGGCCATGCAAACCGTGCTGGAGATGGTGCGCCGCGAGGCGGCTCGCCACGGCGCCTTGATTATCCGTAGCGAGTTGGTGGGCATGTTGCCCCAGCAGGCGCTGCTGGACGCCGCCTGCTGGTATTTGCAGTTGGATGGCTTTACGGCGGAGCAGGTGCTGGAGAACCGGCTGATGGGGTGACAGCAACAACCCGGTGAATGGAATTCACCGGCTGAACTGAGAAAGCCCCTCAGGGCTTGTAGGACACCCTTCCCCAGCGGCTGAGGCCGCTTCTCAGGTTCAGCCAGGGATTTCTAATCCCTGGCCATCCTCCCCTTCGCGCTCCAGCCGCAGCTCCATCTCCTCAATTACACCCAGGATATCGGTGCGCGAGATGATGCCGATCATGCGGCCGCTGTCATCGACCACCGGCAGTGGGTTTGAGCGGTTGCTGACCATCACCGTGGCCGCGTCCTCGACGCTGGCGTCAGGGCTGATGGTGTTGACCGGGGTGGTCATGATGTC
>JBFYTD010000613.1:0-2463 GCA_041300885.1 Anaerolineae bacterium
GGTAATTCGCACCCCGACATGCGCTTAGGGTGTGGCTTTTCAGCATAGTGAAATCGGGCGGGCTACGTGAGGCAATGCCGCTGACGGCGGCATGGATAGACGAACTAAGAAAAACATTCGGGGAAGAAATGATAAATAAGGCAATCAAGGGCGGCATGGCCGGCGAGGGGAGTTTTTACGCTGCCGAGGCGGGAACGGAAGTTGGCAGCCGGCCGCGTGACATTGCGGGGCACGGTGTCACCGGCAACGAGCTGGCGAGCGCCGGCCGCTGCGACGGGTGCCGTCAGCTTTACATGAAGCTGGTGTCGCCGGATGGTCAGCACCAGCAACGCGCCTGCCGCAAGTACAAGGTTGCGGCGCAGAAGTGCGCGGACTGGTCGGCGAAATGAAGATCAGCGTCGACGTCAAAGGGATTGACGCCACCGTGGCAATGTTGCGTGGCCTAAAACAAAACAAAATTGATGTGGCGACGGTGGCTGCGCTCAATGACGCCGCCTATCTTGCGTCGAAAGACTCGGCGCGCGAAATGGCAAGGGTTTTTGACAAGCCGACGCCGTGGGTATTGGGTGGTGTGCGCTATGTCAAGGCACGCAAAGACAAGATGGAATCCGCGGTCGACTTCGATAAATGGGGAAACAAGACCAACGTCACCGTTGAGAAAGTCCTGGCAGCGAATATCTATGCCGGAAGCCGCAAGCACAAGCGGCATGAAATCGCGCTAAACCGTGCCGGCATCTTGCCTTCAGGCATGGGTATCGTGCCGGGTGATGCGGCCACGATAGACCAGTACGGAAACATGACTGGCGCCCAGATCGTGCAGATCATTGCGTGGTTCAGGGCGTTCGGAGAGCAGGGCTACAAAGCAAACATCAACGAAAAAGGCAGGTCACGGATAGGGCGCGACAAGAAAAGCGGACAGCGCGGGTTTTCCTACTTCGCGCTGCAGCAGAAGCGCGGAAAGCTGCTGCCAGGTGTCTATCAGCGCTTCCAGACGGCATTCGGGTCGAGCGTAAAGCCGGTAATGATATTCGTGCGCATGCCATCCTATAAAAAGCGCTTTGACTTTTACGGCGTAGCGGATCGCGCAGCGCGCAAAGAATTTGCCCGGGCGTTCCCGATGTATCTTGACAAGCTATTGGCGGAGCGCGGCCTATGACCTGGGCCAACTACGACGACGTGGTCGACCAGCTCACCTCCGGCGGGCTGATCCTGCGTGACGGCATTCAGATCGACACGCCGCGCCCGGTGCGCTGCTTCATTGACGGCGGAGACCGCGAGCGGCGCGGCTGGTTCTGGCTGAACGACATCGAGCTGGACGACGCCAACGGCCAACGCCAGCGTTACATCACCGGCGCCTGGGGCATCTATCACGGCAACGACAACGGCAAGGTAGCCGTCAAGCTGAACCGCAGCGGGGCGCCTGCGCTGTCGCCTGAACAGAAGGCAGCCATAAAAACCCGGCATGATTTGCAGACGAGGCGAGCCAAAGAACTGCGCAACGAAGAAGCTGCCCGCGCCGCTCAACAAGCCGACGCCGCCTGGCGCAAATACGTGCCGACCGGCGAATCTGATTACCTAAAGAAGAAGGGCGTCCGGGCCTACGGCTTGCGCTACTCGCCATCGGGCAACGGCACAATCGCTGTTCCAATGCTGCGAAGCGGCCGCCTCGTCGGCCTGCAGATCATCCGTGGAAAGGATCGCGGCAGCAAGCTTGAGAAGCAATACTGGCCGCGCGGGATTAACAAGGTCGGCGCCTACCACCTGATCGGCGGCATCCCTCGCGGCCTGGTGCTGGTCGCCGAGGGCTACGCCACCGCTGCAACGCTACACGAAGCCAGCGGCCTGCCGGTCGCCGTCGCTTTCGATGCCGGCTCGCTGATGTCGGTCGTTGGTGCTATTGCAAAAGCCTATAACGACAGCAAAATCCTGATCTGCGCCGACGACGACTACCTGACGCCCGGCAATCCCGGCGTCGAGGCCGCGCGCCTGGCAGCTACCGCGCACGGCGCCGCCTACTTCATACCCGAATTCGCTGAAGAACGTAGCACCACCAAGAAAGGCCCGACCGACTTCAACGACCTGCACGCCATCGAAGGCATCCACGTCGTCCGCAATCAACTGACCGCCGCCCTGGACCGCCTTGGTTTGAGCGTTCCCGCCGCGCGGGAAATCCACGACGGGGGGCAGGGGGATCCGCCACAGAAGAAAACGCTTGTCTCGCTGCTCAGTGTGGGCGAGGCCACCGATCGCTTCGCGCTGATCTACGGCGGCAAGGGCACGTTGTTTGATCATCAGGAACATTTGCTGGTCCCGAAGACCGACGTACTCGACATCATTCCCGACCACGGATGGCGCGAATGGAAGCTGCGCGAAGATCGCCAAGTCGTCCGCCTGTCCGAAGTCGGCTTTGACCCGGCGTGCACCGACCAGGCCATCCGCTGCAACCTGTGGGGCGGATGGCCG
>JBFYTD010000614.1:0-2462 GCA_041300885.1 Anaerolineae bacterium
ACTCGTTGCGCAGGCCGAAGTCGGCCGGCGCGTAGAGCGCGGTGAAGAAGAACTCCGACAGCTCAAAGAAGCGCGGCTGGGCCTGGAAGTCGGCGTAGTCCTGCCGCAGCACATCGGTCTGAAAGGCCTGCAGCTCGCGCTTCAGCGGTGTCATGCTGCTGCTGGCCACGGGCTGTGGCGCCTTGGGCGGCCGCAGAATGCCCAGTCGCAGCACGTTGCGCAGGGATGGGCCTTGTCTTTGTCGTTGATCAGCCACGTTTGCACTCATTCACGTCAAATCGTCTCTAGGTCACACGTCATAGCGTACGCAGGTCCGGCTACCAGCCGGACACGCTTGGTCGCACAACGCCTCGTGTACAATCTCGCAATTGTAACCGTAAGCCAAGCGCGCGGCAAATCGCCGGGCAGGCAATCACGACGCTGCTTTGTGCAGAAATGCTTACACGTTTATAATCATGGCAGCCTTGTCAGCCAATCACCACAAGCCTCTGGACATCCTTCCCATGAAGCAATACGAGTATGAGATGCTCAAAACCAGCAAAGGCTTTGCGCTTTGACGACCGCCATCACCGTTCCCACCGCCGCGCGCTAACCTCCAGCGATGGCCACAAAGTTGCGCAGGATCTGCAAGCCCACCGCCTGGCTTTTCTCCGGGTGGAACTGCACGCCCCACAGGTTGGCGCGGCGCACGATCGACGCGTAGTCGAGGCCGTAGTCGGTAGTGGCGACCACGTCCGACGGCTCGGCCGGCGCACAGTAGTAGCTGTGGACGAAGTAGGCGAAGCTGCCGCTGGGCACGCCGGCCAGCAGCGGGTCGGAGCCGTCGTGCCAGAGCTGGTTCCAGCCGATCTGCGGCACCTTCAGGCGCTGGCCGGCCGCATCCACCGCCCCATCGGGGAAACGCAGCACCCGGCCGGGCAACAGCCCCAACCCGGCGTGTTGGCCCATCTCCTCGCTGCTGTCAAACAGAAGCTGCATCCCGACGCAAATGCCCAGCAGCGGCTTGCCAGCCTGGGCCGCATCCAAAACCAGCGCCTCGAAGCCGCCAGTGCGCAGCCCCAACGCGCAGGCCCCGAACGCGCCGACGCCCGGCACGACCACGCCGTGCGCCGCCCGCACCACCGCCGGGTCGGCCGTCAGCCGCGCGTCGCCGCCCACGTGCTGAAATGCCTTCTCCACGCTGCGCAGGTTGCCGATGCCGTAGTCAATGATTGCGATCATGCTTTGGCCAACGCCTCCTCGATGCGCCGCAGGTCCACTTGCCAGTTGCGCACCATGGCCGGCGGGAAACGGCGCTGCGCAATCGCTCCGGTTAGCCGCCGCACGTGCTCCTCAGCCCAGCTCGCTTCCTCTTCTGTCAATTGCCCGCTGCTGACGGCCGCCTCGAAGGCCGCTTCGTTGCTTACCGTGACCTGGCCCTGGGGCGAGATCCAGATGTTCAGCAGCAGGTCGCGCGCGGTCCACTCGGTCTCACTAACCTGCAAAGGCATGCACAGATCGACCTGGGTGCCTAGCGGCTGGCCCTGGGCATCGAAATAGCGCTCGACCACCTGGTCGTCGCGCCACAGCCAGAAGCGATACCAGATGTGGCCAGCACCGGCCAGCGCACGGCCATTGGCCGAGTCGGCCTCGGCCAGCTCAGCCCAGATCGCGCGCTCGATCAGCACATCGTCGATCAGGCCGGCCAGGTAGCTGGCCACCCCGGACAGGGTCTGCCATTCGCCGCTGCGGATCGTCGCCATCACAGCACACCCTTGGTGGAGGGCACGCCCGCGCGCCGCGGGTCGATCTGCGTGGCTGCGTCCAGCGCCCTGCCAAAGGCCTTGAACAGCGCCTCGCAGGCGTGGTGGTCGTTGCGGGCGTAGAGCACGCGCGCGTGCAGGTTCAGCCGCCCATGGATGGCCAGCGTCTCGAAGATGTGGCCCAGCAGATCCGTGCCCAGCCCGCCCAGCCGCGGCGTGCGCCACTCAGCCTCGAAGACGCAATAGGGCCGGCCGCCCAGGTCCACGGCCACGAAGCCCAGCGCCTCGTCCATGGGCACGTAGCTGTGCGCTGTGCGCACGATGCCGGCCCGGTCGCCCAGCGCCCGGTCCAGCGCCTGGCCCAGGCAGATGGCTACATCTTCAGCCGTGTGGTGCTCGTCCACGTGCAGGTCGCCGCTGGCCGCCACACGCAGGTCGAACAGACCGTGGCTGGCGAACAGCGTCAGCATGTGGTCGTAGAAGCCAATGCCCGTCTGTACATCCGCCAACCCGCTGCCGTCGATAGCCAGCGCGAGCTCGATGGAGGTTTCTTTGGTAGTTCTAGAGATGGTTGCTTGCCGCATATGAGTTCGCTCGCTGTGAGCGTAACTCGTAATGCGTAATGCGTAACCCGGAGTCTCCGCCCATGGGGCGCGCTCCGGGTTACGCATTACTCGTTACGAGTTACGAAATCTCCGCCAACGCCGCCAACAGGGCCTC
>JBFYTD010000615.1:0-2506 GCA_041300885.1 Anaerolineae bacterium
ACAACAAGGGTTGGTTGCTGCTTCGGGCCAACGGGCGATTGCAGCC
Organism: Anaerolineae bacterium; assembly: GCA_041300885.1. Lineage (GTDB taxonomy): Bacteria > Chloroflexota > Anaerolineae > JAAEKA01 > JAAEKA01 > JAAEKA01. Next base: position 47 of record JBFYTD010000615.1, read on the forward strand.
GCCAACTTGCCGGTCCGCCAGGCGCCAGGCACCTTGCTGCAAGGCAGCGCCGAGCAGCCCTTGTTGTTGGAGGCAGGCATTGACTATGGGCGGCGGCGCCTGCTGGCTGCCCTGCCCCGCACCTGGGCCGCCGAGCAGCCCACGCCCCTGCCCTACCGCCTGCTCGGCCCGCAGTTGTGGCGCTGGGCGCGGCCGGGCGCGGCTGATGCGCTGCCTCCTGCGCCAGCGGCTGCCCGTGAGGCCACGGTCAAGCTGATGCAGCACCCGGCCATGGGATCCTGGTTCCTGCAGTCCCGCGCGATCTACGCCAGGGCCGAGCAGATCCTGACCGGTTCGGTAGCGCCTACGGCCGAAGTGTTTGCGCAGATCATCGTGCAGACGTTGCAAGAGGCGCTGGCGAGCGGCGACCTGGCGCCTTCAGCCGTGCAGACCAATCTGACCGCGATGGCCGCATGGTTCACGCTGGCCGGCGACGCCGAACACGCCGACCTGGCCCTGGCCGCCGCCCAAACGGTTGAGGAGGACCCGGCCAGCCACCCGCTGCTGCTCATGATGAGCGAGCTGGGGCTGCGGCTGGCCATGATCAACCTGGCGCGCGGACTGATGCCCGAGCTCAACTGAGTTCAACCGCTCGGGCCGGTCTCCCCGCCCGTGTTGGCTTAGCGGGCACGGTGGCTACGCAGAGACCGGCCCAAGCGAGGGGAAGCTTACCGCCCCAGGATCTCGCGCAGGGCGGCCAGCAGCAACGCCACGTTCTTCTGCTGGGAGGAGTAGCCCATCAGCCCAACGCGCCAGACCCGGCCCTTGAGCGCGCCCAGCCCGCCGCCGATCTCCACGTTGTACTGCTCCAGCAGCGTCTTGCGCACCGCGGCCTCGTCCACGCCGGCCGGCACGCGCACGGTGGTCAGTGTGGGCAGGCGGTGCTGCGGATCGACGTGCAGGCCGATGTCCATCTCCTCCAACCCGGCCCAGAGCAGTTCGGCGTGGGCCTGATGGCGGGCAAAGCGGGCAGCCAGCCCCTCCTCGTGGATCATGCGCAAGGCCTCGCGCAGGGCGTAGTTCATGTTGATGGGGGCCGTGTGGTGATAGGTGCGGGCCGCGCCCCAGTACTGCGCCACGGTGGTCAGGTCCAGATACCAGTTGGGTACCTTGGACGTGCGCTTTTCCAATGCTTCCCGGGCGCGCAGACCGACGGTCAACGGGGCCAGGCCGGGCGGCGCGCCGATGCACTTCTGCGTGCCGCTATAGGCGATGTCGATGTCCCAGGCGTCCACCTCGACCGGCAGGCCACCCAGCGATGTGACGCAGTCCGCCAACAGCAGACCGCCGTGGCGATGCACAACCTCGGCCATGCCGTCCAGAGGCTGCAGAGCGCCAGTGGATGTCTCAGCGTGGACCAGGGCTACCAGTTTGGCCGGCTGGGCCTGCAAGGCGGCCTCGATCTCCTCGACAGTGAAGACCTCACCCCAGGGTCGCTCCAAGCGGCGCACCACGGCGCCGTAGCGGCCGGCCATGTCGACCATGCGCTCGCTGAAATAGCCGTTGACGCCGATCAGCACCGAGTCGCCCGGCTCGACGAAGTTGGCGAATGCCGCCTCCATGCCGGCCGTGCCGGTGCCGGAAACGGGGATGGTCAGGCTATTCTCGGTCTGGAAGACGAAGCGCAGCAGCTCCTGCACCTCGTTCATCAGCGCCAGGAACTGTGGGTCCAGATGGCCCACGGGTGGATAGGCCAGCGCCTGCAGGACGCGCGGGTGGACGTCGCTGGGGCCGGGGCCTAGCAGGGTGCGCGGGGTGATGTTCAGATCGCTGTAGGTGGTCATGGGTTGCTCCTTGGCGGGTGGGTGGTTCGTTGTTCCCAGTCTAGACGATTCGGGGGTGGTTGTCAACCCAGCGGCAGAGCCGGGGGTTGCAAAACACCCGGCTCAAACCGAAAAGCGCCCGCAGGCGCTGGGAACCCAGGCGTCGTGATCCCAGCCGCTGTCCTGCAGAGCCGGGTAAGAAAGGCGGCTTCTCAGCTTCAGCCGGCAGATTGCATCTGCCGGGCTGCTCTGGTATACTGACATCCACACACTTGGCGCCACAACCCGGCACTCACCACCACGGAGATCACCCATGGCCACCCTCTTGCTCAAGAACGCCGATTTGCTCGTCACCATGGACGGAACCCGCCGCCGCATCGCCAACGGCGGCCTGTTCGTGCGCGACAACGTCATCGAACAGGTGGGGCCGACGGCTGAACTGCCGGCCAGCGCAGATCGGGTCATTGACGCGCGCGGCATGGTCGTGCTGCCCGGCCTGGTCAACACCCATCACCACCTGTACCAGACCTTAACCCGCTGTCTGGCCCAGGACGACGGCCTGTTCGGCTGGCTGCGCACGCTCTACCCCATCTGGGCGCGCATGAACGCGGAGGCGGTCTACGTGTCGGCCAAGGTCGGCCTGGCTGAGCTGCTGCTG
>JBFYTD010000616.1:0-2506 GCA_041300885.1 Anaerolineae bacterium
CTAGACCGCCACCAACTCGGCTTCGCCAAACTCGTCCTTGACCCACTGGTAGCCCTGGGCTTCCAGTTGGTGAGCCAGCTCGACGCCGCCGCTGATGACCACGCGGCCGTTGTAGAAGACGTGGACGAAGTCGGGCTGGACGTAGTTCAGGATGCGTTGGTAGTGGGTGATCAGCAGAATGCCCAGGCCAGGCCCGGCCAGCTTGTTGACGCCGTCGGAGACGACGCGCAGCGCATCGATGTCCAGGCCGCTGTCGGTCTCGTCCATGATAGCGATCTTGGGCTGAAGCATGGCCATTTGCAAGATCTCGGCTCGCTTCTTTTCGCCGCCGCTGAAGCCTTCGTTCAGGTAGCGCTTGGCGAAGCTGCGATCGACGTTGTACTCGTCCATCTTGTCCAGCAACTCTTTGCGGAAGTCGCGCATCGGCATCAGGTTGGAGCCGACGACGCCCGACTTGCTGCCGCCGTTGCTGGCCGCGGCTTGATCGGTGTAACCGCGCACGTTGCTGACGGCCGTGCGCAGGAAGTTGGCCATGCTGACGCCCGGCACAGCCACAGGGTATTGGAAGGCCAGGAAGAGGCCCCGGCGCGCCCGCTCGTTAGGCTCCAACTCGAGGATGCTTTCGCCGTCCAGCAGGATGTCGCCGCCGGTGACGGTATAGTGCGGGTGGCCCATAATCGCGTAGGAGAGAGTGCTCTTGCCAGACCCATTCGGGCCCATCAGCGCATGCACTTCGCCCTGGCGGATGGTTAGGTTGACACCCTTCAGCACCTCTTTTTCGCCGTCGTTGACGGTCACGTGCAGGTCTTGGATCACTAGCTCGCTGGTCATAATGCTTTCTGGAACTCCTTCGTGCGTTGTTTTGTCTTTGCGACAACGGGCCGCCAGTTGCTTGTCCGAACTGGCTGCCCAACAGTTACCTTGTGTACTACTGTTTACTGCGAACTGATGGCCGGCGCCTGCCCCGCGGCAGCCAACGGCCGGGTGTTGACCGTGAAATGGCAGCTATGGTGGCCATCCTGGATACAGTCGCCCAAGGTCACGTCGGTGCCCAGGGCCTGCGAGAACGCGCTGCGCTCCATCTCGCAGACGTCGCGGTGTACCGAGGCGATCTCGTGGTACGGACAGTTGTACTCGCGCAGAATGATGACGTCGTCGCCGTGTTCGAGGTCGACGCGGATGCCGCGGCGGTCCAACACGGTCGATAGCTCACGCGCCCGATCACCCATGGCCTGGCCTTTGATCTGGCGGCGATACTGCACGGCCAGCTTGCTGCCCACCCGGTTGAGCAGGTAGCGCAGCTTGTCGGCGCCCTCCGTCTCCATCAACTCATGGATCAGGTCCAATGCCAGCTCGTCGTTGTAGCAGGCAAACAGGCTGTGCGAGCGATCAGTCAGTTGGTACAGGTTGCGGGGCCGGCCAACGCCTTGCCGCTCCTTGGACATAGCTACCAGGCCATCGGCCGTCAGGCTGGCCAGTTGCTGACGCACGGCCGTAGCCGTCACCCCGGCCGCTTGCTCCAGGTCTTTGATGCTGGCCGGGCCGTTGCGCAGCAGGAATTCCAGTATCTGGCCTGCGGGTGTTGCTGTGTCTTGGGTACTCAAGCCGGTCATGAATGTGCCTCGATGTCAACCATAGTCAAACAGTAAGTAGGCACGAGTATAACACCCTGTGGATAGTTTTGTCAAATAATCATGCGAAAATTGCTGAAACAAAAGAAGGGCCGTCCCTTCGACTGGGACAGCCCTTCCTCTTGTCTCTGCTATGAAGGATCAGTTTGTCAGGCGGCGCTGGCGCGGCGGCTGAGCAAGCCAACCAGCGCGACCACTGCTACCAGGGCAATCAACGGCAGCAACCAGGTTTGAGCATTGCCGCTGCCGGCTGCTTCCAGGCTGCTGATCGTGACTGTCGTCGGCGCTGAGCATGTGACTGAAACGGGGCCATTCAGGTTGGATGCGCCGTTCAGGTCAATGTCCTCCAACCAGAAGTTGTAGGACACGCCGGCCTGGGCTGTGGTGTCGCTGTAACTATAGCTGTAACCCAGCGTGCTGCCTGGATGGGCGAGGATCATGCTGGTGTTCAGTTGGGTTTCAGGCGCAGTAGAGGTCTCGCTGCGCCACACATTGAAGCCTGCAGTGTACGTCTCAGAGACCGTCTGCCACTCGATCACTGGCATTGAGTCCTGGCAGATGGCCGTGAAGCTGGCCAAGTCGACCGCTAGGGGCTCTGTGCTGAAATTAATGGTCTTGTCGCCGCCGCCGACGTTGACACGGGACTGGATGTTGCCACCCCAGGCGATATACCCAGGAGCCAACTCGTTGGGTTTGACCGCATTCCAGGCCAGGCAGATAGGGGTTACCGCCGGGTCGACCACCGGCGTGCCAGTGCAGTCCGGGTCCAGGTTAACTTCCCACGTAGTGACGATCTCCGTGAGGCAGTTGCCGGTGGTACAGTCGCGCAGCGTGTCTTGAGTTCCCACCAATGTTAGCCCATCTTCCAGGCCGGG
>JBFYTD010000089.1:0-7251 GCA_041300885.1 Anaerolineae bacterium
ACATGGTCGCAGGCGCTGGGCTTTTTGCCGGCGGCGATCCCCGGGCTGAACAGCGGCGTCTATTGGCTGCTGGGTGCGCTGACCAGCGTGCTCTTCTTCGGCTCGGTGCTGGCCCACGAGCTGGGACATGCCTTCTTTGCCCTGCGCAACAGCGTGCCGGTGCGGGCCATCACCCTCTTCTTCTTCGGCGGCGTAGCGGAGATCACCCGCGAGCCGAAGAGCGCCGGCGCGGAGTTTCGCATCGCTATCGCCGGCCCGCTGGTCAGCCTGGCCCTGGCCGCGCTGTTCGGCGCTGTAGCGCTGCTTGCTCAGGGCTCACCGGCCGTCGCGGCGCCGGCCCAATGGCTGGCGCGCGTCAACCTGATCCTGGCGCTGTTCAACATGCTGCCGGGCTTCCCGCTGGACGGCGGCCGGGTCCTGCGCGCCGTGATCTGGCGGCTCAACGACGACGAGCTGCGCGCCACGACCCTGGCGTCGCGCGTTGGCCAGGTTGTGGCCTGGGGCATGGTCGGCTTTGGCGTGCTGTCGGCGTTGAGCGGCAACCTGTTCAACGGCGTCTGGCTGGCCATCCTGGGCTTGTTCCTCAACGGCGCTGCGACGACCAGCCGCCAGCAGGCCAGCGTGCAGCAGGCGCTGCAGGGCATCACTGCCGGCCAACTGATGAGCCGCACCGTGCTGCGCGTCCCCAGTTGGGTCACAGCCGGCGACCTGCTGACCCCCTCGACGCTCAGCCAGGGCCATCGGGCCTTCTTGGTGGAGGACTTCGGCCAGGTGCGCGGCCTGTTGTCGCTGTCTGACGTAGCTCAGACGGCGCGCGGCCAGTGGCGCACGGCAAAGGTCGAAGAGCTACTGACGCCCTGGGACCAGGTGGTGACGGTGCAGCCAGACACGGATGCGGCGGCTGTACTGCGCCTGATGGCCGAGCGCAACCTGGCGCAGGTTCTGGTCGTCGAAGCTGGCACGAACCAGGTTTTGGGCCTGATCTCGCACGAGCAGATCCGCAACTACCTGCGCCTGCAGGCCGAGCTGGGCGTACAGGGCGGGCGAGTCAGCTCGCAGCCGGTCGCCTGAGAAGCTCACGCCAAGACGCAAAGACGCAAAGATAGCTGATTGGACGCCTGTGGACTTTCTGGTCCACAGGCGTCTTTGTTAGGGAAGTTTGCCCCGCAGCAGGTTTCGTGGCATGATTGGCAGCGCTGGTCGCCAGACGCGATCGGCTCACGGATCTTCGACAGATGACACGGATCTGAGAAACAGCCCCATGACTACGAACCTCCTCCTTCCCGCCCCCTTGGCCGAGAACGTTGCTGCCCTGCGTGATGGCCAGCTGGACCTGCACCGCTACATCGACGCCATCTGCGACCGCATCGAGCAGATCGATCCCGTGATCGAGGCGCTGCTGGCCGAGCCGGACCGCCGCAGCCGGCTGCACCGCGCGGCGACAGCGCTGGCCGCGGCCTATCCCGATCCTGTTGGGCGGCCGCCGCTCTACGGCGCGCTGCTGGCGGTCAAGGATATCTTCCACGTGGACGGCTTCACGACGCGCGCCGGCTCCACCGTGCCGCCGGAGCTGTTCGCCGGGCCGGAGGCGGCCTGTGTGACGCGGCTGCGCCAGGCCGGCGCGCTGGTGCTGGGCAAGGCCGTCACCACCGAGTTCGCCTACTTCGAGCCGGGGCCGACGCGCAACCCGCACGCCCTGGGCCATACCCCCGGCGGGTCCAGCAGCGGATCGGCGGCGGCCGTGGCGGCCGGCCTGGCGCCGCTGGCTCTGGGCACCCAGACCATCGGCTCGGTGATCCGGCCGGCGGCCTTCTGCGGCGTTGTCGGATTCAAGGCCAGCCTGGGCCGCATCGATCCCAGTGGGCTGGTCTTCTTCTCCCGCACGCTGGACCAGGTGGGGCTGTTCACCCAAGACGTGGCCGGCATGGCGCTGGCCGCGGCGGCGGTCTGCCGGGAGTGGCGCGACCTGCCAGCGCCCGGCCGGCTGCCTGTGCTGGGTGTGCCAGTTGGGCCCTATCTGGAACAGGCTGAGCCGGCCGCGCTGCGGGCCTTCTGGCAGCAGATGGGGCGGCTGGCCGCGGCCGGCGTCGTGGTGCGCGAGGTCCCGGCGTTGGCGGACATCGAGGCGCTGAACAGCCTGCACCGCCGTCTGGTCTTCGCCGAGTTTGCCCAGGAGCATGCCGAGATCTACGCCCGGCACGCCGCGCTCTATCGCCCCCGCACCGCGCAGATCGTCGAGATCGGCAAGAGCATTTCGACCGAAGAGATGGCCGCGCTGCGGGGCAATATCACCCTGTTGCGCCAGGAGTTGGAGAATCTGATGGACGATGCAGGCATCGACCTGTGGGCCTGTCCGGCCGCGCGCGGCCCGGCGCCCGAGGGACTGCACGCCACCGGCGACCCCAACATGAACTTGCCCTGGACCCACGCCGGACTGCCCTCGATCACGCTGCCGGCCGGCCGAGCCGCGAAGGGCCTGCCCCTGGGGTTGCAGTTGGTGGCCGCCTTTGACCGCGACGAACAACTGCTGGGCTGGGCGCAGCAGTTGTTCGTCCTTGGGGCGTTGGCAGGATAGGACAGATAAATCTCGGTCCTGGGGCGGCCAACTGCTCAGGTCTCAACACAGTCCTCAGTAGTTCCCGATTCTCACGCCAAGACGCCAAGAGAATCTGCCTTCCTTTGCGGTCTTTGCGCCTTTGCGTGAGCCAAAACCGTGAACTGGTGAGGACTATCACGCGGTCGCTCAGTGCGCAATTTCTGCCATGATGAGTGGCAAATAGACGCGACGATCGGTCTGTGTACCTGTGTAACGCAGGATCGTCCCGTTGCCCACGGCCCAGCCGTCGGTCGCCGACACCATGGCTACGGCGTTGAGCTGCCTGCCGCTGGGATTGCCTACGCCCATCCAGGCAGCGCCGTCCCAGCGCTGGAACTCCCAGCCGCTGTAGGTGCAGCCCCAATGGTTGGTGTGGGTCCCGCCGCCCACGGCCCAGCCTTCGGTCGGCGACACCATGGCGATCGAACGGAGCGGCCAGCCCCAGTTTTGCTCCAGGCTCCAGTTGCTGCCGTCCCAGTGAGCGAGCACAGTCTCCCAGCCCTCTTCGCCCCAGTAGTAGCCTCCCCCGGCCCAACCGTCGGTTGGCGACAGCATGTCAATGCCATACAGGACATCCGTGCCCTGCATCGTTTGCCAAGCCAGGCCGTCCCAATGCCAGATGGGCCCTTCGCCCACCGCCCAGCCATCGGTGGGCGATAGCATGTCGATACCGTACAGATGGCTGTGACTCTGATCGCCGACCTGGCTCCACGCGCTGCCATCCCAGTGCAGAAAGATCCCTGGGTAGCCGCTGACAATCCAGCCGTCTGTGGCCGACAGCATGTCCACGCCATGCAACGACGCTTCTGTCGGGCTGGCCAGCTGGCTCCACGCCTGGCCGTCCCAATGCAGAATCGTGCCATAGTCGCCCACGGCCCAGCCATCGTCGGCCGAGACCAGGTCGATGGCGCGCAGCCGCTGGCTGGCTGGATTATCGACTCGACTCCAGTCCGCGCCGTCCCAGTGCATGAGGAGGGCAGCGCTGTCGTCCTGGCCGACCGCCCACCCATCGCTGGGCGAGGCCATGACAATGTCCTCGAGGGACCAGCTTCGGTCCACGTAGGGTGTGGTGGCGTTCCAGCCGCTGCCGTTCCAGTACAGGATCGCGCCATCTTGCCCTGCTGCCCAGCCAGAATCGGCTGAGATCATAGCGATGCTGAACAGCCGCCCGCTGACGGGATAGGCGGCCTGGGACCAGGCGCTGCCATCCCAGCGCAGGAGCACGTTGGTGGTGTAGCCGGTGCCGCAGCTCGGATTGGTCTCATGAAACGCGCCGCCGACCGCCCAGCCGGCGTCATCGCCGGCCATAGACAGCTCGTACAGGTCGTCGGTGGTCGGGCTGGGCACAGGCCACCAGTCGCTGCCGTCCCAGCGCAGGATGGTCCCTCCGGCGCCAACGGCCCAGCCGTCGACCGGCGAGAGCATCTGCACCGAGGTCAGGTGGCGCGGTGTGGCGCTGAACTCGATCCAACGCATGCCGTCCCAGTGCAGCATCGCGCCGTTGGCGCCCACGGCCCACACGTCGTTAGGCGCGGCCGCGGACACGCCATAGAGCGGCTGCTGGGTGGGGCTGTCCACCAACTGCCAGGCGACGCCGTCCCAGTGCAGGATGGACCCACCGTCGCCGACGGCCCAGCCGTCGTCGGGCGTGCGCAGCGACACCGCCGTCAGCCACTCTTCGGCAGGGTTGTCCACCAGCCGCCAGGCGACGCCATCCCAATGGGCGATGACATTGCCGACGGCCCAGCCGTCGTTGGCCGCGACCATGGTGATGCTGCTGAAGCTGGCGGATGCGGGACCCTCCACCTGACTCCAGGCGACGCCGTCCCAGTGCATGATCAGCACACCGGATCCGACTCCCCAGGCATCGGTGGCCGACACGCCGCCTACCGTCAGCGTGTAGCCGCAGGGCACGGCGCCAGGCGGCGTCCAGCACTGCCACCGGGCGGCCGGCGGATCGGTTGGCGCGTCGTTCGCCGGCTGGCCGGGCGCGCTGGCCGCAGGCGTTGTCAGAGCCAGCACGGCCACAACAGCGATCAAGGCGATGGGGGGGGGCATGGCTTTCCTCCTGAAGGCATGGCGCCGGCAGGTGCGGCAGCGGCGCGCTGCACGTCGATGCCCGGCAGATAGATGCGATAGACGGTGGGGAATGGACTGTAGCGCATGAATTGGCCGCCGTCGCCGGCCGCCCAGCCGTCGTTCCCGACCGTGGTCAGCGCCCAGAGACCTCCCTCGATCGTCGGCGTCGGCGCCTTGACCCACGTGCGGCCGTTGCCGTATAAGATCGTGTGGTGGCCGTCGCCGATATCCATTCCCAAAGCCCAAACATGCGGCGGTTCTGCCGCGCTTACCGACACCAGATCCTCCGGGAAAGGGTTGGCGACCTGGCTCCAGGTCTGGCCATCCCAGTGCAACGTGATCCCGCCATAGCCGACGGCCCAACCGTCGCTGGCGGAGGCCATGCTGATCGCGAGCAGACCTCTGTTGACGTTGGGCGCGGCCACCTGAGACCAGGCGACGCCATCCCAGTGTAAGATGACGGGTGAAGGGCCGGCGTAATGGACGCCGCCCACGGCCCAGCCGTCGTCTGCCGCCACCATCGCCACGGCGTTGAGGTTCTGGCTGGCGGGGCACGCCACCTCGTTCCACGCGACGCCATTCCAGCGCAGGAGCACGCATGGGCCGCCGCTATCGCGTGCTCCAACCGCCCAGCCGTCGTCAGCCGACAGCATGTCGATGTCAGACAGCCACTCGCCGGTTGGATTGTCCACCACGCTCCAGGCCACGCCATCCCAATGCACGATCTGGTTGCCGACGGCCCAGGCATCCCCAGCCGAGACCGCAGACACCGCCTGGAGATAGGTTTGGGCCGGGCTGTCCACAGGCTGCCAGGCTGCGCCATCCCAGTGCAGGATGCCGTCGTAGCCCACCGCCCAGCCGTCGTCGACGCCGGCCATATCCACCGAGAGCAGCCCATACTTGGGAAGCGCGCCGTCTGGAGGCGCCCAGGCCGCGCCATCCCAGCGCAGCAGCCGTCCCTCGTCACCTGCGACCCAAGCATCGCTCGCAGAGAGCGCAGCCACGGCGTACAAGTTGGCGTTTGCAGGAGCGGATTGCCTGCTCCAGGTGCTGCCATCCCAGTGCAAAATGATATCGCCGCCGGCTGCCCAGCCGTTGGTAGACGACGACATGGACACCGCAGAGAGACTGGATACGTTCGGGAGTGTGACGCTGGTCCAGGACGCGCCGTCCCAATGGAAGGTATAGGCGCGTGACCCACCGCCTACGGCCCAGCCGTCGGTGGGCGAGATCATCGACACAGCCCTTGGCGTCACGCCGGACACAGGGATCGGCACGGTGTTCCAAGCGCTCCCGTCCCAGCGCAGCATGGTTTGATAGCCTGCGATCCAGCCGTCCGTGGCCGAGAGCATCTCGACGTCGTACAGCCAGGAGTAGCCGGCCGGGCTGGTGACGGGACTCCAGACTGCGCCGTCCCAGTGCAGGATTTTGCCGTAGCCTACTGCCCAGCCGTCGGTGCTGGAGAGCATGTCGACGCTTTGCAGCCACCAGGGCCCGCCGGGGCTATCTACCTCTGTCCAAACCTGGCCGTCCCAATGCAGCATGATCTGCTCACCGACGGCCCAGCCGTCGTCCGGCGCGGCCATGCTGACCGCATTCAGGTGGCGGCGCGTGGGGCTGTCCACCGGCCGCCACGTCGTCCTATCCCAGCGCATGATGGTCCCGTGCCAGCCCACGGCCCAGCCGTCGTCGGCCGACAGCATGTCCAGCCCGTAGATCCGTGCGTTGCAGGGCACGTTGCCCGGCTGCCACCAGCAGCGCCACTGGCCGGGCGGGATGCCCTCGGGCGCCTCGGTCTGGCCAACGGCGGGCTGCGCCGAGCCGACAACCACCAACAGCAAGGCCAAAGCCAGGAGACAACCACTTTTAGCGTTCGTTGGCATGACAGACCTCCTGTTCAAGCGTGACCAGCGGCAGAAAGGCTTGTGCGGTCGGGGTTGGGCCGGTATAGCGCAGGATGACGCCGTTGCCGACCGCCCAGCCGCCGCCGGGAGACGTCATTGCCACGCCGGCCAGCGATCGCACGGTCGGGCTGCGTGCAGATGACCAGGCCCTGCCATCCCAGTGCTGGATGCCAACCCCCACAGACCAGACGTCGTCAGTCGCCAGCATAGCCACGCTGTGCCCCTGGCCGATGAGAGCGGCGTTCATGTTGGCCCAGACCTGGCCATCCCAGTGCAGGAAGGCGCTACCAGCGCCCACGGCCCAGCCGTCTTGCGCCGACAGCATGGCCACCGACGACAGAGCAGACCAGGTCGGGCTGAACACCGGGTCCCAGGCCGAGCCGTTCCAGCGCAAGATGCAGCCGCCCACGGCCCAGCCGTCGGTGGCCGAGACCATCGCGACGGCGTTCAGCGCACAGCGCGGGGTGGGCGCGCGCGTCCAGGCGGCGCCGTCCCAGTGCAGCATGGTGTTGCCGCCCACCGCCCAGCCATCGTCCGGCGCGACCATGGAGATCGAACGCAGCGGGCCGCCCGGCGTGTCCGGCAGCAGGGTCCAGGCCTGCCCGTCCCAGCGCAGGACCAGCGAGCGGCTGCCTGACCCGCCCACCGCCCAGCCATCGTCCACCGCCGCCA
>JBFYTD010000090.1:0-7234 GCA_041300885.1 Anaerolineae bacterium
GCTGGTCACCGCCGCTGTTCTGGTTGGACAGCGCCACTTTGAGGCTTTGCGGGTTGAACTGGACCGTGACCTTCTTGTCGCCGGCCTGGCTCAGCGCGCCGCCTTGCGAGAACTCCTGGATTTCGACGATCTCAGCTTTGGTGATTTTGGTGGAGGTCATGGTGATTGGTTAATGGGTATATTGGTAGATTGGTCGGTCTACACGCAGGTTGAGTACATGCACCTGGCATGAGGGCGGCAGACTCTAGCGTATCGAACCCCGGAGGTCTCGATACGCCGCAGACGGCTACTCGACCAACGCATTCACAGACGAAACGCCTGCTCGGCTCGCTAGCCAAAGCCGATGGACGCCGAGGCGGAGAACGACGCCGACGCGCCGATGGAGGCCGATGCCGAGAAGCCGATGCCGGCCGACAGGCCGAAGGGCGGCTGCGGCTCTTCGATCTCGAAATAGCTGTAGGCCAGTTGCATCTCCTCGATGGCCAGCAGGCCCTCCTTGGCGTTGAGGGCCGGCGCTTTCATCTTCAGCGGCAGGCAGTCATGCACCTTGAAGCGCACCTGCTCCTGGCCCTCGCCGTTGCGCATGATGATCAACGCCTCGCCGCGCGCGCTGCGGGTGTCGCCGCTGACCGACTGGGTGAACCACTTCCACAAGTCGATGGTGCTGGTCATGCCGCGCTTTAGCGCCAGCGTACCATAGCTGACCGGGCCGACCAGGTGGATCTGCTGGGTGTTGTTGCCGCCCTCGCGCACCGTCTTCGGCTCCATGGTCATCTCCAAGCCGTCGCACTCGGCAAAGGCCGCGTTGCACAGCGGGTTGGGGAGACCCAGCACGCCCGGCACGTTGATTTGCACGTCGAAGCGAAAGGCGAGGAAGGGGCGCTCGTCGGCCATCGGCTACGCCTCCACCGCCAGCAGCACGCCATCGCTGGCCCGGCTGAGCTGCACGGTGATGAACTCCATCGGCTGGCTGGGCGCCACCTGCACCTGCGCGATGAAGCGGCCCTGGTCCATGCTCTGGCGGGTGTTGACCCGGCCATCGGTGACGATACGAAAGGCCTGCTGCGGCGTCCGTCCCGCGAACGCGCCGCGCTCGAACATGAAGCGCAGGAGCGCTTCCAATGTCGAGCGCACGGCGTCACGCAGCCGCTCGTCGTTGTTCTCGAACGTCCATGCCATGCCGCGCTCCAGCGCCACCTTGCGCAGCAGGATCATCATCCGGCGCACCGAGAGTTGCAACAGTTGCCGCTCCTCGCTCAGCGTGTGAGCGCTCATGGCGCGGAAGTCGCTGGGCTCGCGGCGCAGGAGATTGAATTGGTCGGCGAACAGGTCGGCCCAGTCGTCGACGCTGAAGGCCGGCAGCAGGTCCAGCACGCCTTGCAGCGGCGTGTTGGCCGGGGCTATCCAGACCTGGCGCAGCCGCTCGCGCGCCGCGATCATGCCACAGACCGCGCCGTCGGGCGGCGTCACCCGCAACACCTGCGCTGTCAGTCGAGTGGGCGTCCCCGAAGGGGCCGTACACCTGCACTGCGCGCAGGCGCAAGTGTCGAGACCAGCCTCGTCGGCTACCACCAGCCAGGGATGGTAGACCGCCAGATAGCTCAGGTCCACAAAGTCGGTGATGCCGGTGAAGGCGCTGCGCTGCCGCGGCAGGCCCAGCCGTTGGCGCAGCGCTTCCTGCCATTAGATGCACTGGCGCTTCTCGAAATGGCCGGGCAAGGACAGCACTGCCACCACATCACGGCGCGCCTGGCACAGGTTGACCAGGGCATGCTGCACGTCGAGCAGGACCTGGCTGTCGTACCTGACTGCCGGTTCCAATAGCGGCAGGGCCTGGCCGTCATCCGGCGGCGAGACAGGCAGACTGGCCGGCAGGGTCTCGTCCGCGGGACAACCCTGGAAACTGGTCCAGTCAGGTGGGGTCAGCGGCGGCTCAGGCGGCGGCGGATCGGGCGGCACGAGCTCCGCGCCCCAGGGACGGTGTACGGCGTCAGGCACGGCAATCAGCGCTACCTCCGGCAAGAAGAGCAGGCTGTGAACGCCGCGCAGCCGCCGGTTCTGCACGTAGTAGCGATTGAACCCGTCGGCCTCCAGCCCACTGCCGGAGCGCGGCTGGTTGGCCGGGTTGGGCACAAGCACAGGGTCAACGAACAACTCGCTTCCGAAGCCAGCCAAGCCATCGCTGCCCAGGTTAGCCTCGTCTGCACCCATTGCGTCCGCCTCGCCGACGATCAGCAGCATTCCCAGCGGCAGGTAGGTCAGCCCGGCCAGCGCCTCGTCCACGGGGGCCAGCAGCGCGGCCAGCGCCTGGGCCGTCGGATCGCCGCTACGCTCGGTGGGGGTGACCGCGGCTGCGCCCGGCTCGTTGCGCCGCTCCGATTGGATCTGGCGGTATAGCCGGGCGATCTCGGCCGCCTCGACGCCCTGGCCATTGGCCTTGTTGCGGCGCAACAGGCTGGACTCGGCCAAGGCCACCTCGCCCCAGAAGCGGGGATGGCCCAACCCGAAGGCCACGTCGTCGATGGCCGGTAGCCGCGTCGTCCCCAACCAGAGCAGGTGATCGCAACGCAGCCGGTCGATCTGCGCCAGGGCCGGCAGCGCGGCCGGCAGCGGCTGGCCCGGCAAGGCCAGCAGGCTGGCAGTGCGCAGCGCAGCGCGGGCCTCACCCAGTGACCGGCTTTCAGTTACGGCCAGCAGTGCGTTCTCGCCGCCCGCGAGCGTGAGCCGCAACGCGTCGCCCGCTGCGATGCCCTCTGCGTCCGCGCCGCGCACATGCACGACCAAACCCTGCGCGTCCAGAGCGACTTCGGCTTCCTCCACGGCCAGCGACTGCGTTCCGTCCAGCGTCAGCCGGCTAATGGCCGTGACCGCTGCGGGGGCTTCCAACGTGCGGCGCACCCGGAAGGCCCGGCTGCTGTGTAGCGTGACGGTGGTCGGGGTCTCCGGGTCGGCCGACGCCGCCTGCGCCGTGACGGGAAACAGCCACTCCTGGCCATCCGCACAGATCAGCCGCAGCAGGTCACCCACCTGGATGGCCTGCGGCGCGCTGCGGGTCTGCCAGAGCAGGCTGCCATCGGCCTGGGCCGTGAACGCACTGGTGGGCAGCGCTGTGGAACGCAGCCGGCTGGCCAGGCGCAGACCGGTCGCCCAGGCGCCGGAGGACGCAGCGCGCAGGCTGGCCAGCCGGGCGTTGCCGGCGTCATCCAGCCCCACCAGCCCCGGCACGCGCAGCCGGGCGCTGGCCGCGTCGCCGCCGGCCACCCGCACGACGAAGCAGCGCCGCCCGCCATTCTTGAAGAAGGCCGCCACCGCCTCAGGCAAGTGCGCCCGCACGATCTGCGCCGCGGGCAGCGCCGGCTCACCATCCCTAGCCAGCGCCACATCGCCGCCAAAGACCGCGCGGTAGGTGTCCACGTCCTCCACGGCCACCGGCGTATGCAGCGGCCCGCGCTGGGCGAAGCCGACAAACGCGGCCACGTCCAGCCGCGGCAGCGCCAGCGTGGCCGGCTGCGCGGGTGGGAGGAAGTAGACGCCGGGGAGGCGGGGGAGGGTTGAGGTGCTCATGATGAGATCGGTCGCTGTCGCGTGAAGCGTGGTGCGTGAAGCAGTGCTCGAAACCGCCCTTACGCTTCACGTTTCACGTTTCACGTTTCATTCGTCACGCCAAATCGATGCGCTCGCACGCCAACACCAGTTCCTCGACCGCCACGTCCGTGCCTTTGCCGTTGAACGACGGGCCGGTGTACTTGGTGGGGCGGGCGTTGGTCAGCTTCCACTCCATCACTACGCTGCTGTGGTCCTCGTTCTGGAGCTGGACGGTTACCGTGCGCAGGGAGGACTGCGAGCCGGCTCGCACCTCGTCCAGCCATTGATACAGGTCCAGGGCGCCGATCACGCCACGCTTGAGGGTCACGTCCGGCACCTTGTACATGCCGGTCATCTTGCGCGGGGCGTTGTCCTTCTCGTTGCCGTTGCGGTACTCGGCGACGGTGATCTCCATGCCCAGACCGCTGACCTCCTGAAAGCCGGCCTGGGCGCTAGCCGTGTCGCCGGTGCCCAGGTCGATCAGAAAGTTGAACTGGCCGTAAGGGCGTTCGCGAAATTCTGCCATTGTTGCACTCCTTCATCAGACGCGCGTAAGGCGGCGGGTGTCAGGTGTCAAGTGTCACGACTGCGAGCGTTTGGTCGCGCATGGCGGGTTTTTGGATTACACTCGACTCCACGTTTCACGCATCACGTCTCACTCTTCCCTCATCCGCGTCGTTCTGCCGTCCACTGGCCGATGCGGAAGATGACGAACTCGGCCGGGCGCACCGGGGCGACGCCGATCAGGCAGATCAGCCGGCCGTTGTCGATGTCGTTCTGGGTCATGGTCGAGCGATCGCAGCGCACGAAGTAGGCCTCTTGTGGCTTCTCGCCCATCAGATGGCCCGACTTCCACTCGTTGAACATGAAGTCCTCGACCGTGCGGCGGACGTTGGCCCACAGCGGCTCTGAGTTGTTCTCGAACACCACCCACTGGGTGCCCTTCTCGATCGAGCGCTCCAGATAGGCGAAGTAGCGCCGCAGGTTGACGTATTTCCACTCCGGGTCGGAGCTGATGGTGCGCGCGCCCCATAGCCGATAGCCGCGGCCCTCGAAGAAGCGGAAGCAGTTGACGCCCTCGGGGTTGAGCACGTCTTGCTGGGATTTATTGAGCAGAAACTCGAAGCCCACAGCCATGCGCACAACCTCGTTGGCCGGCGCCTTGTGGACGCCCTTCTCCACATCGTTGCGGGCGTAGATGCCGGCCACGAAGCCGCTGGGCGGCAGCAGCATCTCGTCCTCGCTGACCGGGTCAACCACCTTGACCCACGGGTAATAGAGCGCGCCGTGGGTCGAGTCGACCTGGCCGCGGAAGGCGCGCACGCCGCCTACGGTCTGGTCGTTGGGCGAGTCCAACACGGCAATCCGGTAACGCATACGCTCGCAGTGCGCGATCAGCGAGGCCTGGATCTGCGCCACGCGCAGCACGTTGCCGTTGCTGTAACCCTGCGAATAGCCTGGCGCAGCCACGATGGAGATGTCTTCCAAATCTTCGAAGGCTGCCAGACCACTCTTGGCCGTAGTCGTGGCGTCACCCGCGTAGGCAGCCGCCGCCGGCAGGCTGCCGTCGGTCCCGCCGCCTAACCGATAGACCCGCTGGCGCTCCTCGGCTGTGCTGCCCAGGCTGACCACGGCCTCGATCACGCCTGCGCCCAGCAGCGCCACGGCCATCTCCGCGCCGGTGTCCAGGCCGGCGACGGCCGGCTCGATGGCAAAGGGCACTACCAAGGCCAGGCGACGCGAGGCAGGGTCCGTGTCGAAGTAGGTGGTCAGGGCATTGCCGTGGCGCGGATGGAAGCTAAAGCCCTCC
The DNA here is from genome assembly GCA_041300885.1 of Anaerolineae bacterium. Lineage (GTDB taxonomy): Bacteria > Chloroflexota > Anaerolineae > JAAEKA01 > JAAEKA01 > JAAEKA01. Next base: position 5,396 of record JBFYTD010000090.1, read on the forward strand.
AGCACCTCAGGCAGGGTGTAGCGCTCGCGCGGCCGCTTGGGCCGGGTGATCGGCCGCTCGACCGCCACCGCGACGGTCAGCAAGCGCACCTCCTGCGTGGTGGGGTCGAAGCTACTGACCGGCTCGATCGCCTGGCCGGGCTGCTGCAGGGCCAGTTCATCGCCGTCACGCACCACATCGTACAGCGTGGCCGAGGGCGGGCTGCCGCTGTCCATCACCAGCACCGTGTCGAACTGCTGAATGCGCCGGATGACGGGATCGCCGCTCACCGGATCGCTGACCAGCAGGTTGTCGCTGACGCGCGGCAGGAAGGTGACCCGCATGTTGCCGGCGCGGCCGGGAAAGCGCGCGCTGATGTCGATACGGTCAGGCGGCGGCGAGGCGATATCCTGGTTGTCGGCTGTGGCGCGCGCGCCATCGCCGGCCTCGACGCGCGCCACGTATAGCCGACGGCCGCCCTCCTCGAAAAAGGCGCGCACGCCATGCGCCAGGAAGTTGGCGCCGTAGTCCAAGGGATCCAGGCCGCCATAGATGCGCTCGAAGTCGGCGAAGCTGGTCAGCAGCTCTGGCTCGCCGCTCAGCGGCCCGTAGCGCGCCGGGCCGACGAAGCCAGCCGTGCTGGTGCTGACCCCCTCGATGGTCTTGGCGCGGAAGCTGACCTCTTCGATGTAAACGCCTGGGGCAAGATACTCTGGCATTGTTCGACCTCCTTAAGAAGAAGTGGCAGGTGTCAAGTTGCAGGTTTCAGGTTCAGATCACATCGATCAGGAGCCTGGTGTCGGCAAGGCCGGTGGTTCTTAGGGTCAGGTCCTGGCCGAAGCTCAGGGTGGCGTTCAACTCGGCGGCCGAAGCGCCACCGGCTGTAGCCCAGACCACGCCGCCGGCCTGGGTGAGAACTGTGCGCAGATCGGGCACGTAGGCGCCGGCCGGCGTTTCCAGATGGTCCGGCTGGTACAAGACCCGGGCCGTCACCTGCCACTGCTGCTCTTGCGGCGGCGCTTGCGGGCCGGGCGGCGAGCTGCCCAGCGTCGCCTGAAAGGGCGGGATGGGGAAGAAGACCGCCACGCTGCCGCGCTCGTCGGCGATGCCATGCCAAACGCCGCTCTCCTGACCATCCAATTCCAGAACGGCGAAGGCGGCTGGCTCACCGCTGGACTCGCGCACCAGGTCGGCGCGCACGACAGCCAGCCCTGTAGCCGCGCGCCACGGCGCAGAAAAGAGGTAGAAGCCGGGCAGGGCCTCGCCGGGTGGACTGGCGGCCAGCGTTGTGGGATAGATGCCGGTGAAGGGCGCATCGACACGCATCACCACGGGCAAGAAACGCCGCTGCTGGTCCTCTACGGCGACCACGAAACGTTGGCCGACCGGGGGACTGGCCGAGCCGCCGTTGTTAGCGGGATACTCCACCGCACGCAGGCCGGGCAGCCCCTGAAAGGCATAGATGCCCGACGCCGTGCGGAAAGCCTCACGCTCCGGCCCCGTCGCGCCGTCGGGCCAGGCGCGCACTCGCAGACCGTGGCCGACCTGGCTGTTGGTAGCCGGGTCCCAGAAACGAATGCCCAGGGGCGTGAAGATAGTTTGGCGCTCGATGACAGTCGTCATGACAGGCTACGCCTTGGCGTGCTCGAAGGTGCGCTGCTGAACGGGTTGGCCGGCCGCTTGCAGCAGCCGCGACTCCAGGCGGATGTTGCGCGCCACGTAGGGTATCGAAAGCTGGTAGGTGTTCTGCACCAGGGTTTCCCACACGTGCAGCAGGTCCTCGTTGCTCAGGTCCGCCAACAGCACCTCCACCGACTCCTCGGGTTGGAACACATCGGGGAGGACGCTGTTGAGCAGGCC
>JBFYTD010000617.1:0-3222 GCA_041300885.1 Anaerolineae bacterium
CGGGCTGCCGATTCTGCCCGGCCTGGTGCGCTACAACGAGGTGGCCAGCGGTTACATCGACCACGCGCTACGTTTTACCGCCCCAGCGACACAACGCGCCTATGTCTGGCCGGCCCGGCACTACGCCTCTAGCAACACCGACCCCAATCTGCCGCCCATGGGCCAGCGCTTCCGCCTGCGGGCTGACTTCGACATAAGCGCTTTCTCGCCTGCCAACCAGGTGATCTTGACCGCGCTCAAGGAATATGGCATGATCCTGGCCGACAATGGCTCAGCCTGGTTCATTTCAGGCGTGCCTGACGAGCGTTGGAACAACGACGATCTGCGCGCTCTGCGCAATAACGTGCGCGGGACTGACTTCCAGGCAGTAGACGTTTCGGGTCTGATGGTCCATCCCGATTCAGGCCAGGCTGCCACACCGACACCATGAGCCCAGAACTATCCCGCCACGCTCAGTGGCCGCTGCCGCAGGGGGTTGTCGATCTGGTCTACCAGGATGCCGCCAGCAAGCGCGATCTGGAGTCGACCCTGCGCGGCTGCTTCCGCGCCTGGAGCTACGACGAGCTGATCCCGCCCACCTTCGAGTACGCCGACACCCTGGCCTCGGAGGCCGGCACGCAACTGGCCGAGGAGATGTACCGCTTCACCGACCGCGACGGCCGTACTCTGGCCCTGCGCCCTGACCTGACCATTCCCGCCGCGCGCGTCGTGGCCACGCGGCTGCACGACCAGCCCATGCCGCTGCGCCTCTTCTACATCGGCTCGGTCTTTCGCTACGAGGCGCCGCAGGCCGGCCGCCAGCGGGAGTTCACCCAGGCGGGCATCGAGCTGATCGGCGCAGATACGCCGGCCGCTGACGCCGAAGCGCTGGCGCTGACCGTGGAGGCGCTGGCCGCGGCCGGCCTGCGCCACTTCCAACTGGCCCTGGGGCAGATGGCCTTCTTCCGCGGCCTGCTGGCCGAGTTGGACGCGCCCGCGGCGCTGCTGGGCGCGCTGCAAAACGCCATCGACCGCAAAAACCCGGCCGATCTGGCCAGCGTCCTCGACCAAGTGGCTGTGAGCGCTCCCTTGCGGCAAGCCTTCACAGCTTTGCCGCAACTGAACGGCGGGCCAGAGGTCTTGCAGCAGGGCCGCGCCGTCTCCGTCAACCCGGCCATGCAGGCGGCGCTGGACTGGCTGGACGCGCTGCACGGGCTGCTGGTGGGCTATGGCGTCGTCGACCACATCACCTTCGACCTGGGCGAGACGAGGGGCATGGAGTATTACACCGGCATCACCTTCAAGGGCTACACGCCGGGCCTGGGCTTCTCCATCTGCTCCGGTGGCCGCTACGACGACCTGGTGGGGCACTTTGGCCGGCCGCAGCCGGCCGTGGGTTGCGCCTTGTGGGTCGATCGCATCCTGTTGGCCCGGCAGCGGCAGGGTTGGCAGCCTGCGCCGTTGGTTCCGGACCTGCTCTGGGCGGCCGGCGCCTGTCCCGACTGCCTGCGCCTGCTGGGAACCTTGCGCCGTCGCGGCCTGCGAGTCGAGCTGGACGTGAGCGGCGCGGGTCTGGATGCGTTGAGCCAGCGGGCGGTCAGCCTGGGCATAGCGCGCGTGGCCGTGTGCGGTGGACCTGGCGCAGTGACGCTGCACGGCCACGGGGACACGCGCCAGCTCACTCTGGACGAGTTGGCAGCGGAGGCGGCCGCATGGTAGATGTGCAAGCCGTGGCGGCCGGCAACCGCTCCGATCCCACGCGCCTGGTGGTGGCCCTGCCCAAGGGACGCCTGCTGGAAGAAGCGCGCGACTGCCTGGAGCGGGCCGGCTACGGATTGCGCGACGCTGACAACGGCCGCCAGTTGGTGCTGCCCAGCGCCGCCCTGCACGTGCGCTACGTGCTGGCCAAGCCCAGCGACGTCCCGGTCTACGTGGAGTACGGCGCCTGTGATCTGGGCATCGCGGGCCTGGACGTGCTGCGCGAGGCGCAGCGCGACCTGCTGGAGCCGCTGTTGCTGCCCTTTGGCCATTGCCGGCTGTCGGTGGCCGGCCCGGCCGGCCGGGCCGATCGGCCGTTGCGTCTGGAGCCCAACCCGCGCGTCGCCACCAAGTTTCCCCGCCTGACCGAGGCGTTCTTCCGCGCCCGCGGCGTCAGCGCCGAGATCATCGAACTGTCCGGCTCGGTCGAGTTGGCGCCGCTGGTCGATCTGGCCGACCTGATCGTCGACCTGGTGCAGAGCGGCCAGACCCTGGCTGACAATGGCCTGGCCGAGCTGCGGGTGATCCTGCACAGCCAGGCGGTGCTGGTAGCCAACCGGGCGGCCTGGCGGCTCAAGGCTGAGGCCATCAGCGCTTTCGTGGCCGGCCTGCGCCGCACTCTAGAGGAGTGACACATGCATAGTTTTGGTGTTCGTCCGGCCTCCAAGCCGGAGATCAAGGAAATCACCGCCTGGTTCATTCAGGAGCGCAGCAAGGATGCCCGCTTTGTCCATCTCAGCCGCAGCGCTCCCAGGCTCATACCTTCGTGCTGGAGCAGGACGCCCGCAGGGCTGGCTTTGCCGTGGTCGAGCAGATGGGTGACTTCGTCACTCTGACCGAGTTCAGCGTGGACGACGGCTTCGATGAGGCCGGCCTGTTGCTGGCCTTAACCAGGACCGCCGAGGAGATGGCCAGGGATCGCGAGTATCGCTACGCACGCATTGCGCCACTGGACAGCAGCGAGCCGCGCCTGGCTCTGTTCCGCTCGGCTGGCTACGAGCTGGTGGACTACTACCTGTGGAGCTTCACGGGCGAGTTGGCGGGCAGCGAGCTGGCGGGCCAAACAACGTTACAGGCGCTCAACCCGAAAGAGGGGCTGGAGCGGCGTGTCGAATTCCTGCGTCAGGAGTTGGATGCGTCCGAGGCGGCGACACGCGCCATGATCGAGTCCAGTCTGTTCCCGCGGCGTCCCTCAACCTTCCCCTCCTACAGCATCGAGCTGGCCGGCGACGGCGCTGATGCCAGCCAGGCCATCGGCTATCTCTCCCTGCGCCCCAACGAGCGCCAGGACGGCGTGCTATCCGTCGCCATCTCGTTGCAGCCGGCCTACTGGGGTACGCCCTTGGAGGCGCAGGTGATCGCGGGCGCTGTCTTCCTGCACGGCGAAGGCCAACCGACGCCGCTGCGGGTCATGATCAGCACCAGCGCCCACGCCGACCGCTCCGAGGCCAGCTTCGCCAGTCTGGGCCTGACGCGGGGCATGGA
>JBFYTD010000091.1:0-7165 GCA_041300885.1 Anaerolineae bacterium
CGAGGCCGAGTTCGGCCGCATCGAGGCCCGCATCCTGGTGCCGGACGGCGCCGCCGGCCTGTGGCCCGCCTTCTGGATGCTGGGCACCAACATCGGCGAAGTCGGCTGGCCGCAAAGCGGCGAGATCGACATCATGGAGTACGTCAGCCGCAACCCCTTCGAGGTATTCGGCACGATCCACGGCCCCGGCTACTCGGGCGGCGCGGCCTTCGGCAACACCTACACCTTCCCGCAGCCCGTGGCGCAGAGCTACCACACCTTCTCGGTGGAGTGGTCGCCCGACCAGATCCGCTGGTTCGTGGATGGCATCAACTACCACAATGCCACCCCGGCCAACGTCGCGCCCAACGAGTGGGTGTTCAACCACCCCTTCTACCTGATCATGAACCTGGCTGTCGGCGGCAACTTCGGCGGCACGATCAGCCCCGACTTGACCTTCCCGCAGCAGATGCTGGTGGACTACGTGCGCATCTACCAGGCGCCCAACACGTCGGAGCGCTTCGAGGCCAGCTTCGTGGACAACTTCAGCGGCTGGCGCAAGATCACTGTGCCCTTCTCCGCCTTCACCCGCAGCGCGCAGCAGCCGGCTGGCGCGCCCAACGATGGCTTCGGACGCAATCAAGTCTGGGGCTACGGCGTGACCCTGCCGGCCGGTAGCAGCGGCACGCTGCACATGGACCAGGTGCAACTGGCCCGCATCCCGACCGTGCAACGCTCGCGGCGCTTCAACGTCGACCAGGACACCTTCATCAACGGCGCGCAGCCGGCGGTGGCCTTCGGCAGCGCGCAGACCATGTGGGTTGGCTTCTTCGACCAACTTCGCCCGGTGGTGCATGCGCCCATCGCGGGCATACCCAGCGACGCAGCGATCGACGTGGCCTACCTGTATCTCTACGTGTTCGAAGGCCGCGGCTTCACTCAATGGTCCAACTCGATCATTGACAACGTCGCCGCCCACGCGGTGACCACGCCCTGGGTGTCCGAGACTGCCACCTGGTGGACGCCCTGGAGCTTCCCCGGCGGCGACTATGGCCCGGCCGTGGGCGTCAATCACCTGGGCTCCGGCAAGATGAACACCTGGCTGCGGCTGGACGTCACCACGGCCGTTCAGGACATCGTCAGCAGCGGAGTTAACCACGGCATCCTGCTGACGTCCAACGACAGCCGCGGTGTGCGCTACGGTCTGGCCGCCTCGGAGTACTTCGACCCCTCCAAGAGCGGCTACATCCGGGTGTACTTCCGCACTGTGGACTGATCCAACCATGGATGGGGCGCAAGGGCTTCGCCTTGCGCCCCATCCACACTGAGAATTAGCACCACCGCCTACGGTAAACGAAGCGTTTAACCGCAGGCTGATACCCACAAAGGCATGCTAAAACAAGCTGCTATGTGCGTACTGCTGAGCTTGCTTTAGCATGCTTCGGGTGTGTCAGCCGCCGATTTCAATCGGCGGCGACGCCACCAGTGAGGCCCCACCCTTGCAACTCCATCACTACTGCACAGCCCAGCACACCCCCTACCGCCTGACAAAGCTGCCCGTCCCGCCGCTCGACCCTGCGGGCGGTGATATGGCCTCGGTCTTCGTCGATCCCACCGTGCGCTACCAGGAGATCGAGGGCTTCGGCGGCGCGTTCACCGAGGCAGCGGCGCTGACTTTCTACAAGCTGCCCATCGAAAGCCAGCGCGAAATCCTGGTTGCCTACTTCGATCCTGTGCATGGCCACGGCTACACCCTCGGCCGCACGCACATCAATAGTTGCGACTTCTCGCTGGGCAACTACGCCTACGCCGAGGTAGACGGCGATGTCGAGCTGCGCCACTTCTCCCTCGACCGCGACCGCCGGGCGTTGATCCCGCTGATCCAGGCCGCGCAGCAGGCTGCGGGCCGGCCGCTCAAGCTGCTGGCCTCGCCCTGGAGCCCGCCGGCCTGGATGAAGACTAACGGCGACATGTGCCACGGCGGCCAACTCAAGCCGGAATACCGTGCGGCCTGGGCCGAGTACTACTGCCGCTACGTGCGCGCGTACCAGCAGGAGGGCATCCCCATCTGGGCGCTGAGCGTACAGAACGAGCCGGAGGCCGTCCAAACCTGGGAGTCCTGCCTCTACAGCGGCGAGGAGGAGCGCGACTTCGTGCGCGACTACCTGGGCCCAACCCTGGCGCGCCATGGCCTGAGCGACGTGCGCCTGCTGATTTGGGACCACAACCGTGACCGCATGGTCGAGCGGGCCAGCACGGTGCTCAGCGACCCGGATGCGGCCCGCTACGTCTGGGGCACCGCCTTTCACTGGTACGTGACGGACAAGTTCGACAACGTGCAACTGGTGCATGATGCCTTTCCCGACAAGAAGCTGCTCTTCACCGAGGGCACTCAGGAAGGCGGCCCGCACCTGGGCGAGTGGTCGATGGCCGAGCGCTACGCCCACTCCATGATCAACGACCTGAACCGCTGGACGGTGGGCTGGATCGACTGGAACCTGCTGCTGGGCATGGAGGGTGGGCCGAACCACGTGGGCAACTTCTGCAGCGCGCCGATCCTGGCCGACACAGAGACTGGCCAGTTGCACTACCAGAGCAGCTACTACGCCATCGGCCATTTCGCCCGCTTCGTCCAGCCCGGCGCGCGGCGCATCCTCTGCGCCACGTCGCACGACATGGTGGAAGCGGCCGCATTCCTCGATCCCAATGGACAGGTCGTCGTCGTGCTGCTCAACCGGTCGGACCAAACGGGCCAGGTGGCTCTGACCGTGGACGGCGAGCGGGCCGTCGTCGAGTGTCTGGCCCATTCCATCGCAACATTTCAGGTTGTATCATGACGACCAAAACAAAGAACGCTCTCTGGATCGGCAACACGCCGATGATCGCTGAAGACAAGCCGGTCACCGGACAGTACGTGCATCTTCTCGGCGAGGAATACTACCGTATCGCCCACGTCGATCAAATGCCCACGTTCTTCATGAGCCTGGTGAGCAGCGCGGACCACTGGCTGTTCATCGCCAGCAACGGCGGGCTGACGGCCGGGCGCAGCAACGCCGACTCGGCGCTTTTCCCCTACGAGACGGTGGACAAGATCCAGGCGCACGGCGAGCAGACCGGCGGCAAGACGATGTTACGGCTCATGCGCGACGGGCGTGTTCACCTGTGGGAGCCTTTTTCGGAGCGCTACGCCGGCGTCTATAGCCGCGAGCGCCATCTATACAAGAACGTCTACGGCAACAAGCTGATCTTCGAGGAGATCAACCACGACTTGCAGCTTGCCTTTCGCGTGGCCTGGCGCACCGGCGACCGCTTTGGTTTCATTCGGAGCTGCTGGCTGCACAACCAGGGCGACAGCGCCTGCCACGTTGAGCTGCTCGACGGTTTGCAGAACATCCTGCCCTTTGGCGCCACCAGCCAGTTGCAGAGCGGCATGAGCAACCTGCTCGACGCTTACAAGCGCAACGAGCTGGAGCCTGCCAGCGGTCTGGGCATCTTCGCCTTGAGCGCCACGCTGACCGACCGCGCCGAGCCCAGCGAGTCGCTCAAGGCGACAGTGGCCTGGCAGGTAGGGCTGGACGCCGCCGGCTACCTGCTCAGCACCGACCAGCTTGATGCCTTTCGCCGCGGCCGTGCCATCTCGACTGAACAAGACGTGTGTGGCAAGCCGGGCGCATATTTTGCCAGCGCCGCTGTCGAACTGGCGTCGGGCCAGACTAGCCGCTGGCACATCGTCGCCGATGTCAACCAGGATCGCGCCGCCATTGCCCGGCTGACGCAGCTTCTCGGTGGTGAACAAGCTGGCGTCGAAGCGCAGATTGAGGCGGACGTCGCCCGCAGCGCGCAGGATCTGGTGCGCTTCGTGGCCTCGGCTGACGGTTTGCAGCTCACTGCCCAGGAAACAACTACCGCGCATCATTTCGCCAACGTGCTATTCAACATCATGCGCGGCGGCATCTTCGTCGACAACTACCGGGTCGAACGCGACGACCTGTGCGATTTCGTGCGCGTGCGCAACCGCGCCGTGTTGGCGGATCACGCGGACTGGTTTGCCGGCCTGCCGCCGCAGCTTTCGATTCAGGAACTGTACGCCCGCGCGGGCGACAGCGCTGCGCCCGATCTGATTCGGCTGTGCTACGAGTATTTGCCCTTGACCTTCAGCCGGCGTCACGGCGACCCCAGCCGTCCCTGGAACCGCTTCTCGATCAACGTGACCAAGCCGGACGGCTCAGCCCGCCTCGACTATCAGGGCAACTGGCGCGACATTTTCCAGAACTGGGAGCCGCTGGCGCTCAGCTTCCCCGGCTTTGTCGAGGGTATGGTGGTAAAGTTCCTCAATGCCACCACCGTCGATGGCTACAACCCCTACCGGATCACGCGCGACGGCATCGAGTGGGAGGCGCCAGAGCCGCACAATCCCTGGTCCAACATTGGCTACTGGAGCGACCATCAGATCATCTATCTGCTCAAGCTGCTGGAGATCATGGCGCAAGTCCAGCCCGAAACCCTATCCGCTCTGTGGAACCGTCCGATATTCTCTTACGCCAACGTGCCCTATCGCCTGCGTCCTTACCCGCAGATGTTGGCGGACTGGAACAACACCATCGAGTTCGATTATGAGCAAGAGGAGGCAATCGCCGCGGCTGTTGCCTCGCTGGGTACGGACGGCCGGCTGCTGCGCGATGCCGCTGGCGCGGTCGTTCACGTGACGCTGAGCGAGAAACTGCTGGTGCTGCTGCTGGCCAAGCTGACCAATCTGGCGCCGGAGGGCGGCATCTGGATGAATACGCAGCGCCCAGAGTGGAACGACGCCAACAACGCACTGGTGGGCAAGGGGCTGTCCGTCGTCACCGTCGCTTACCTGCGCCGTCTCATCGCCTTCTGGCAGGCCCAGTTGGCGGCGGCGGAGGTGGCGACGGTGAGTGTCAGTCCAGCCGTGGCCAATCTCCTTGGCGCGGTGCATGGCATCCTCCTTGCGCACCAGCACCACCTGGCCAGTGGTTTCACCGATCAGGCGCGCCGGGCGATGATGGATCAACTGGGGATGGCAGCTACGGCTTATCGAACGGATGTATATCGGGACGGCGTGCCATCTACGAGAGTCGACCTGGACCGCCAGACGCTGCGCGATTTCCTGGCGCTGGCGCAACGCTATGTGGAGCAGACGTTGCGAGCCAACCGGCGGCCAGATGATATGGTCCACAGCTACAATATCCTGCGTCTGCACGAGCAGGGCGCTGCGGTCGACAACCTCTATTTGATGTTGGAGGGACAGGTCGCCTTGCTGTCGTCGGGCATGTTGGCGCCAGAGCATGCGCTGGCCGTGTTGCGCAGCATGCGCCACAGCGACCTCTATCGCGCGGACCAGCATTCGTATATGCTCTATCCCAATCGCCAGTTGCCCGGTTTCTTGCAGAAGAACCAGGTGCCGGCCGCACGGGTGAGCAGGTCTCAGTTGGTGGCTGCGCTGATGGATGCCAACGACCGGCGCTTGCTGAACCGCGACGACGCCGGCGTCTATCATTTCAACGGCAGCTTCCGCAACGCCGGCGATGTGGCCTGCACGCTGGACGAGCTGGCGCAGGAGCCTTCTTTTGCACAACTCGTTGCGGCTGAGCGTGTCTTGGTGCTGGATCTGTTCGAGGCGACCTTCGACCATCGTGCGTTTACCGGCCGGTCCGGCACCTTCTTCGCCTACGAGGGGCTGGGCAGCATCTATTGGCACATGGTGTCGAAGCTGCTGTTGGCCGCACAGGAATGCTACCAACAGGCGGTGGCAACCAATGCCGAGGCGCCGGTCATAGCCGCGCTGGCGGCAGCTTACTACGACATCCGCCAAGGGCTGGGCTTCAACAAATCGCCCGCTGAGTATGGCGCGTTCCCCACCGATCCCTACTCCCATACGCCCCTAGGCAGCGGCGCGCGCCAGCCAGGCATGACCGGCCAGGTCAAAGAGGAGATCCTGACGCGCTTTGGGGAGCTGGGTGTGTCCGTGCAACGCGGCGCACTGTGCTTTGCGCCGTCGCTGCTGCGCCGCGACGAGTTCCTGGCTGCGCCGGGCGAGTTTGAGTACATCGATGTGGCCCACCAGCCAAGAACGGTGCCGCTCCCGCCGGACTCGCTGGCATTCACCGTCTGCCAGACCCCCGTGGTCTACGTTTGCGGCGAGCGGCCGACGCTCCAAGTGACGTTGGCCGACGGACAGATCATAACGCTGCCGGACAATTGCCTGGATACGGCGACTTCTAGTCACATTTTCGGGCGCGACGGCCAGGTGCAGATGGTGCGAGTCACAGTAGCGGGTTGAGAATCCATTCGAGCAGCAGCCGCCACGATCTCAAGGGCGTCCCCGCCCGGCTCTGACGGCTGACTCGCGCCACCTGCACGATCTCAAGGGCGTCCTCGCCCGGCTCTGACGTGACAGCAGGCGCCGTGTTTTTCGGCAAACAGTATTTTGAGTCGGTTATCGTTCGCGATCTGATCGATGCTGGTCGTGTCGACGGGGCCGGTGAATTCGGCATCTTCCACCGCATCATGATGCCAATCGCCGTTCCAGGCGCCGTTACGCTGGGGATTTTTGCCTTTGTGGCCGCCTGGAACAACTTCTTCAATGCGTTCATCTTGATCTCTTCGATCGAGAAGTACACGCTCCCGATGTTGGTTCAGTTGATGCGCGGCGACGTGTATCGCACGGAATACGGCGCAATCTACCTGGGACTGGCCGTGACGATTGTCCCGATCATCATCATCTATCTCATCTTCTCAAGATTTATCGTCAACGGTATCGCCATGGGCGCAGTGAAGGAATAGCAGGACTGACAGTCCTTGTCACACACCAGAGATGCAACCAGCGCGTCAGTCACTTCGTCGCAGGACCAGGACTGTCAGTCCTCGGTAAGGTGAACGATCGCACGCGAGACCAACCAAGGAACAACACCATGACCACCGTTTTCCAACCCAAACCTGAGCATAAGTTCACCTTCGGCCTGTGGACCGTCGGCAACGTCGGCCGCGATCCTTTCGGCGAGCCGACCCGTAAAACGCTGTCGCCAGTGGAGATCGTCCATCTGCTGGCCGAGGTCGGCGCGTACGGCGTCAATTTCCACGACAACGATTTGGTGCCCATCGACGCCACTGCCGCCGAGCGCGACCACATTGTCAAGGACTTCAAGCAGGCGCTTGCGGACAC
>JBFYTD010000618.1:0-2908 GCA_041300885.1 Anaerolineae bacterium
AAGCCGACGATGTTGATCACCAAGAACCACCACACAATGCCATTGACCATCATCATCGGGAACACGCCGTCGATGGGCACGACGTAGACGTGCAGGCCAAAGAGGGCAAAGATTAGGGGTAGATAGAGCAGCATGAGTAGGCCGTTGACCACCGCCCCGCGGAGGTATGCGCGGCCCGTAGCGGCGTAGTGGCTGCCCGCCGGACCCTGGAGCGGGCGGAACAGGCGCGTGCCGAGCAGCAGGAAGGCGAGCGGCAACAAGGACGCCACTCCGGCCACCAGCGCGACCAACGTCGCCAACTCCTTGATCGGCCACGTCTGGCTCTGGGCGTCGATCCAAGGCGGCTGTGGCTGGAGTGCCAGCCGCATCCAGTCCAGTGCCCGGGCGATGGCGGCCGGGCTGTGCGACTCCTCGAGGTGGATAGCGTGCGGCACGAACACCTGACGGGCCGTCCCCTGCTGAAAGTCACCGTAGGTGACGCCGAGCTGCGGATTAGCGACGGGGATGGCGGCGGCGCTCTGGGGCGAGGCCATCCACTCTGCCTCGATGTCGCCCACACCGGTCATCCGCTCCCGGTATTCGTCGTACTGGCCGATGATCATGAGCATGTTCTTGGGGCTGTCGGCGGTAGCGTCGTTGCGGTAAGCAAAGCCAGAAAAGGCCAGCGCCCTGACAGTGGGGTCGCGCAGCGCCACGGCATAGGCCATCTCGGCCCCGAGGCTGTGGCCCATCAGCCCGACCGAGTCACCGCGCACGTACGGCAGGGCTCTCAGATAGGCTAGCGACGTCGCCGTCCCGTATGTCTCGTCGAAATCGGCCTCGTCTGGGTCGCCGGGCACGCCCGAGTTGCCCCGCCCGATGGCATCGATGCTCAGCACGACGAACCCACGCCGCGCCAGCTCGATGGCGTACGCGTCGCTCGTCTCCCGGTTGTTCTGGTAGCCGTGCACGTACACGATGCCCGGTGCAGGGCTGTCTGCCGTCACGTCCACGGGCTGCAGCAGCTTGGCCCGCACCGTGATGCCATTCGCGTTGGGATAGGTCACGTTGCTGACCGCCACCCGGCCAAAGTCGCGCTGCACCAACCAGGCCACGACTTCTGCCGCGAGCAGGACAGCCAGACACACACCGAGTGTTATGGCGGCCGCCGCGCGTCGTCGCGCGTTGAAAACATCCTGTGTTTCCATTCCTACCTCCATCGCTTGCGAGCGTCCGCAGCCGGCAGCTCACCGTCTGCGACCCACCGTCTGCGACCCACGCACAGTTAACTGGCCGGTAGCGTCTCTCCCTCCAGCGTTTAGACCCTTATCCGCAGGTCTTCGAGGGGATAGCTAACACAGGCGTGAATGAAGCCATTCGCCCGGTCGGCCTCGCGCACTCTGTCGTGCGCCGGCATGAAAACCCGCCCAGCCAGAAGCTGTGTGCGACAGGCGCTGCACTCTCCGGCGCGGCACACGGCCGGCACGACGATGCCGTAGCGCTCAAGAGAGTTGAGGAGCGGCTCACCCGCCGCGGCCCGGATCGTCTGCCGGCCCACCACCTCCACCGAGAACAGCGTGTTCGGCGCCAACCCGGCCGGCCAGCCCGGCTCGCGCGTCACGTCGGACGGCGGTCCGTACAGCTCGCGCTTGACCTTGTGGCGCGGCACACCCAGCTCCTCGAGTGCGCACAGGCAGAAATCGTACATCTCATTCGGTCCACACACGTAAAACGTCTTGCCTGCCACGTCGCCCACGCGCTCGCGGATGAGCGCCGCGTCGAGGAAACCGGCCGGCCCGGCGTACCCAGGCGGCGGTTCGGAGATGACGACTGTGTAACGCAAGTTCAGATTGCCGGCCGCTAAGGCTGCCAGCTCCTGGCCGAATATTACGTCATCCGCTACCCTGCAGCCGTATAGCAGGTGGATATTGAGGGCAAGCCCTTGGCGTACAGTGTCACGGATGATGCTCATGAAGGGGGTGATGCCGCTGCCGCCGGCCAGAAATACCAGGTCATCCCCATCGATGAGCGGCTCGTGATAGAATGTCCCAGCTGGACCAGTGGTCTCCAGCTCGTCCCCGACCTGCACCTCGTTCAGGAGATAGGGTGCCACGAACCCGCCCGGCTTGTCTTTCACTGTGATCTCCAGTGTCCCGTCTCCGGGGCGAGACGCGATGGAGTACGGCCGGCTTGTCTGCACGCCATCCACGTCGACAAAGACGTTGACGTACTGGCCGGGGCGGAAGGGCGGCAGAGGGCCATCGGTCCGCTCGAGGCGGTAGGTCCTGGCGGATGTCGTCTCCTGGATCACGTCCACGACCCGCAGGCGCATCCGGCGTGGATGGAGGCGCTCCACGACGGCCTGCACCGGATCCCACTGTGCCACGTGGTCGAACCCCCGGCCGGGCGCTCGCAGTGCCCGGCGTTGGCGTGTCACGCGCAAGTGCTCACTCACGTCTTGAAGCCAGTACCACACTTCATTTGTCCCGACATCACGCACGGCTCGAACCCGCCGCCCGGCTGCGTCCACGCTCCTACGAAATACAGTCCGTCCACAGGCCCGCGGTTCGCCATGCGCCACACCATATTGTCGTGTGGCGGCTGGGAAAAGCCGTAGATACTTCCCCCCAGTGCACCGGCGTAGCGCATGTTGGTCAGCGGCGTCGACACCTCCACGACCTCGGCATTCTGCCGCAGGCCGGGCGCCACCTGCTCGGCCAGCGAAATCATCCGGTCTCCGACCATAGTCTTGGCCTTAACGTACTCGTCGGGCGCCAACCGGCACCACGGCTCGCCGTAGGCGAGCGCTGTGAGGACAATCATCGACGTACCGGGAGGCGAGATGTCGGGGTAGACGCTGTTGTAACACGTCACCGCAACGGCATCCGGTGCGGCCACGGTGTTCATGGCCTGCGCATGCCGGTCGAAA
>JBFYTD010000092.1:0-7065 GCA_041300885.1 Anaerolineae bacterium
CCCACGGCCTGCATCACCCGCCGCGCCAGGTCGCGCAGCACCTGGTACTCGCGATCGGTCAGGGTCTGCGCCGGGGCCACGGTGATGCTGTCGCCGGTGTGCACGCCCATGGGGTCCAGGTTCTCGATGCTGCACACCACCACGAAGTTGCCGGCCCGGTCAGCCATCACCTCCAGCTCGTACTCCTTCCAGCCCATAATCGACTGCTCGATCCAGGCCTGACCGATGGGCGACTCGGCCACGGCCTTGCGCACGGCCTCGGCCAGCTCGGCCGGCTGATAGACCCAGCTCGCGCCGCTGCCGCCCAGGGCGAACGAGGCCCGCACCAGCAGGGGGTAGCCGGCCTGCTCGGCCAGCGCCTCGGCCTCGGCCAGGGACTGAGCCGGCCCACCGGCCGGCACCGGCAGTCCGACCGCCAGCATGATGTCACGGAAGCGCCGCCTATCCTCGGCCGCCTGGATCGCCTCCAACGACGCGCCCAGCAGGATGACGCCGTAGCGGGCCAGCACGCCGTTCTCGCTCAGGGCCAGCGCCAGATTCAGCCCGGTCTGCCCGCCCACGGTGGGCAGCAGCGCGTCGGGCCGCTCCTGGGCGAGGATGGCCTCCAGCACCTCGGGCGTGGTCGGCTCGATGTAGGTCGCGTCGGCCAGGTCGGGGTCGGTCATGATGGTGGCCGGATTGGAGTTGACCAGGATGATGCGGTAGCCCTCGCCGCGCAGCGCCTTGATGGCCTGCGTGCCGGAGTAATCGAACTCGGCCGCCTGGCCGATGACGATGGGGCCGGAGCCGGGGATGAGGATGGAGCGGATGTCGGTGCGTTTGGGCATGGGGTTGAGGTGGGTAGATTGGTAGATTGGTGAGGTGGTGGGTAGACAGGTAGGCAAGTAGACAGGTAAACAAGGAAGGCGACGGGCAGAAAGAGACGCGAAAGGCGTTGGTCCGGAAGGACGCCGCTTCGCGTCGAGCGAACAGAGTCTACAACAGTTAGCGGCGCGTTGTCAAAGCACAAGCGAGACCCCACCGCGCCAGTGTCTTCAGGCTGGCTCACTTTTTTAAGGTTTACCCTATTGACAAATGTGAATTGTTTTGGTAGTATGTGAATGCACGTAGTTGATAATGTAATTCACATATGTGCATCCTCGATCTGACTTTCCACGCTATGGAGTTGTAACCGTGACACACGAAGCCGCCACTATCGAGCGTACCCTGGACGAGAAACTCGATCTTGCCCACGATAAGCTAACAGATATGCTCTGGAAGATGCACCTAACCCGCTCATTCGAGGATGCTGCCTTCCAGCAGTACGCGCTGGGCAAGGTGCATGGCACCATGCACCTGTGCGCGGGACAGGAGGCGGTGGCTGTCGGCGCGATCGCCGCCCTACGACCTGACGACATGATCACATCAACCCACCGCGGCCACGGCCATGCCATCGCCAAGGGCCAGGACCTCAACACGATGATGGCCGAGCTGCTGGCCAAGGAGACGGGCGTCTCCATGCCATCGCCAAGGGCCAGGACCTCAACACGATGATGGCCGAGCTGCTGGCCAAGGAGACGGGCGTCTGTCGCGGCCGCGGCGGGTCGATGCACATGGCCGACGTCACCCTGGGCAGCCTGGGGGCCAACGGCGTCGTATCCGGCGGCCTACCCCTATCGGTGGGCGCCGGGCTTTCCATTCGCCTGCGCAAAACCGACCAAGTCTGCATCTGCTTCTTTGGGGATGGCGCTTCCAACGAAGGGGCCTTTCACGAAAGCATCAACATGGCGGCTGTCTGGAAGCTGCCCGTCATCTTCCTGTGCGAAAACAACCAGTACGGCATGTCCATGTCGCTCAGCCGGGCGAATTCCTCATCCAACATCGCCGATCGCGCCGTTGGCTACGGGATCCCCGGCGAAACGGTGGACGGCATGGACCCGCTGGCGGTCTATGAAGCGGTAAACCGAGCGGTCGAACATGCCCGATCAGGCCAGGGCCCCGTGTTGATCAACGCCTTGACCTACCGCTACTATGGCCATTCCAAGAGCGATAAGCAGCTCTACCGGACGAAGCAAGAGGTCGCGGAGTGGAAGGCCAAGGACGCCATCCCGGCGTTCGCCAACCGTCTGATTGCGGCCGGCATCCTGACCGCGGCCGAGGCGGCTGCAATCGAAGCACAGGCACAGAAGACCGTCGAGGATTCGATCGTCTGGGGCGACGCCGGCCCTGAACCGTCGGTGGAGCACCTGACCGATGACGTGTACGCCGACGATCCCGAGGTGCTGGCCGCGCCTGAGCGGGTGCTGCCGGCCTGGATCAAGCGCACGTTTGGCCCGGAGACGCGCATCAACCCCGATCCCGGCACTCGCGAGCTGAGTTACTCTGAGGCGCTGCGCGAGGCGATGCGCCAGGCACTCAAGGCCGACGACCGCGTCTATTTGATCGGAGAGGATATCGGCATCTACGGCGGAGCGTTTGGCGTCACCGGCCCGCTTTACGAGGAGTTTGGCCAAGAGCGGGTGCGCGACACCCCCATCTCGGAGAACGCCATTGTGGGCGCAGCCGTGGGCAGCGCAGTGGCGGGCATGCGCCCCATTGCCGAGATGCAATTCATGGACTTCGTCACCCTGGGCATGGAGCAACTGGTGCTGCAAGGCGCAAAAATCCGCTACATGTTCGGCGGCAAGGCCACCGTGCCGATGGTGCTCAGAATGCCCGCCGGCTCAGGCACTGGCGCGGCCGCCCAGCACTCGCAGAGCCTGGAGTCGTGGCTGGTCAACGTGCCGGGGCTGAAGGTGGTGGCTCCCGCGACGCCCTACGAGGCCAAGGGCCTGCTGCTGGCGGCCATCGCCGACGACAACCCGGTGATTTTCGTCGAGAGCAAGCTGCTATACAAGGTCAAGGGGCCGGTGCCCGAGGAACCGTACATCGTCCCGCTAGGTAAGGCCATCGTTCGCCGGCCGGGCAAGGACCTGACAGTGGTCGCCACGTCGATCATGGTGGTGCGGGCGCTGGAAGCAGCCGAGAAGCTGGCTCAGGAGGGCATCGAGCTGGAGGTGATCGACCTGCGCACGCTCAAACCATACGATGCCGAGACGGTCATCGCATCGGTGAAGCGAACGGGTAAGCTGCTGATGGTGCATGAGGCGCCGCTGATCGGCGGCTTCGGCGGCGAGATCGTCGCCATGATCGCCCAGAGCGAGGCGTTTGCGTACCTCGAAGCGCCGATCCTGCGCCTGGGCGGTGCGGACGTGCCCATCCCCTACAGCCCCAAGCTGGAGCGCGCGGCCGTGCCGCAAACCGACGACATCGTATCGGCCGCCCGCCGCCTGGCGCGGCTGGAGATCTGAGGAGATGCTGCGCAATGCCCATCGCCGTGATCATGCCTAAGTTCGAGATGACCCAAGAGACTGGCACCGTCGGGTCCTGGCTCAAGGCCGAGGGCGACGCCGTGCGCAAGGGCGAGGCGATCCTGGAGATCGAGACCGACAAGGTCAGCATGGAGGTCGAGGCGCCGGCCGACGGCACGCTGCGCGGCATCTCAGCCAAAGCGGGCCAGGTGGTGCCCGTGGGCCAGCCCATCGCCTTCGTGCTGCGGACCGGCGAGGTGTGGACGGAGCAGGCCAGTGCGCCCGCGCAGCCGCCTGTCGAGCCAGCCAGCCCAGCTGCAGTCGAGACGCAGCGCGCGACTGTGGCGGCGGCCAGCGCGCCTCAACTGGCCGCGGCCGGCCAGGCGTATGCAGCCGTGACTGCCAGCCCGTTGGCGGCGCGCATGGCCGCGGACCTGGGCATCGACCTGGCGACCGTAACCAGCAGCGGCCCTCACGGACAGGTGACGAAGCGGGATATCGAGGCCCATCTGCGGACGGCAGAGAACGCGCCGATCGCGTCGGAGACTGCGCAGAATGGCCATGCATCTGTGCTCGCCGTGCCGGCCGCCCGACGGCTGGCGCGCGAGTTGGACGTTGATTTGACGGCAGTGCACGGCAGCGGGCCAGGCGGGCGGGTTCAATCGGCCGATGTGCGGGCTGCTGCTGACAGCCGCGCCGAGGCCACGAATGGGGCCGCTGCGGCTCCAGTTGCCGCCCAAGTGACCGCAACGCCTGCGGCAGCACCGCCAGCTCCGGCCGGTTCGCCGGCCATCCGCCGCATGGTCCCGCTGACCAGCCTGCGCCGCACCATTGCCGAGCGCATGACCAGCAGCGTGCGCGAGGCGCCGCACTTCACCGTGGCCGTCGATGCCGACATGGGTCGGGCGCTAGCTATCGTCGAAGACCTGAAGGCTGGCGCAACCAAGGATCAGCCGCGCATCACCCTGACCGTGTTGCTGATCAAGGCCTGCGCCTGGGCGCTGGCCCGCCATCCGGAGGCCAACAGCGCCTTTGTCGACGGCCAAATCGCCGAGTGGAACGAGGTCAACGTGGGCGTCGCGACCGCGATCGACGCCGGGCTGATCGTGCCGGTGGTGCGCGGCGCAGACCGGCTGGGCATGCGGGCCGTCGCCGCCCAACTGGCCGACCTGGCGACGCGGGCAAGGGAAGGCAAGCTCAAGCTGGACGACCTGCAAGGCGGCACCTTCACCCTCTCCAACCTGGGCATGTTCGGCATCGACCGCTTCACCGCCATCCTCAACCCGCCGCAGGCCACGATCCTGGCCGTGGGCCGCACCAGCAAGCGGGCCGTGGTGACCGAAGACGACCGGATCGAAGTGCGGCCCCTATCCACCCTAACCCTGACGGCAGATCATCGGGTGCTGGACGGCGCATCGGCTGCCCGCTTCCTGGCAACGATCCAACGGGCCCTGGAGCATCCAGGCGCCATGATGGAATAAATATGGATCGAAATCCTATGTTTGTAACAGGAGTAAACGCATGAGTTCTGTCCCACTGCTGCAATGCGCGATGGACTACATTTCACTGGCGCCGGCCCTGGCCATGTCGTTGAAAGTGGCGCCTGAGGTAGACATCATCGAGATCGGCACCCCGCTGTGCAAGGCGGCCGGCCTGGACGCGATCCGGTTTGTGCGCGAGGTGTTGCCCGACAAGTTGATCTTGGCGGACTTCAAAACCCCCGACGTTGGCGGCCTGGAGGCAAAGATGGCGTTCGACGCTGGCGCAGACATGATGACCGTGATCGGCGGCGCCGCCCTGGCCACGGTGGCATCGGCGCTCGAGGCGGCCCGTGCAGCCGGCAAAGAAATGTTGATGGAGCTGACCGGCGTGCGAGACATCATCGCACGGGCCAACGAGTGGCGTGAAATCGGCGTCGAGCGCATGGTCTACCACCGGGGTTGGGACGAACAGGCCTTCAACCGGCAATGGGTTGACGAGGACCTGAACACGGTCCGCCAGCTCATCGACATGGGCTTCAAGGTCACCGTAACGGGCGGCATCACCAAGGAGACGCTCGGCTTCTTCCAGCCGCTGGATGTGTCTGTGGTGATCTGCGGCCGTGGCATTCGCGAAGCGGTCGATCCTCGCCTGGCTGCTCATGAGTTTCGCGCCGAGATGGCGCGGCTCTGGGGCGGCAAAGGTTAGCCTAAGATTTTGGAAGTCGCCGGCCCACGCGCATGCCCTGTTTTGGACGGCTGACCTCGCTCTCACCGTAGGCGGCGACTTCCAAAATCTGATCTCACATAACACGGAGGTACGTTTCGATGGCAGAATCCCTGAATGGCAAAGTAGCAGTAATCAGCGGTGTTGGCTCCGGGTTCGGAAAGGCCACGGCAGAGTTGTTCGCCACGGTTGACCAGGTGAGTCTTGTCCTGATCGACCGCAACGAGCAGGCTCTCAAGGGCACGGCTGACGCTTGCGAGGCAGCTGGCTCAAAGGTAATTGCCCTGGCGGGCGATGTGACCAAACCGGAGACCTCCCAGCGCGCGCTCAAGGAGGCGCTCGATGCCTTCGGCAAGGTAGATTTTCTGATCAATTATGCGGGCGGCGCGCTCAAAATTGCGCCCATTGAGGAAATGGACGACGAGATCAACCGTCGCATCATCGACCTCAACCTGACCAGCACGATCATGAGCTGCCGGACTTTCACCCCCCAGTTCAAGCAGCAGGGTTACGGCAAGATCATCAACGTGTCCAGCGCATGTGATCGCCGCTCCTGGCAGGGTTGGTCGGTCTACTCGGCGGCAAAGGCCGGCGTCAACGCTTTCACCAAGTGCCTGTACACGGAGCTGCGGCCGCACGGCATTGCCGTCACGCTGCTCGTGCCGGGTGGCTCCAACACCGGTTTCCAGTCGGCGGCTGAGGGCGTTGCCAAGTTCGAGTGGGACGAGGAGCTGGCCGTACGCCCCGAGCACTTCGCCGACATGGTGTACCAGACCTGCGCGCTGACCCGGGGTGGATGCGTCTCCGAAATGTTGGTTTATGGGCTGGCGCAAGACGTCAGCGGGTTCTAACACCTGGAACAAGGTTTGCTAATCGCTCGGGCCGGTCTCCGACCGAGCCCCGCTGATTTCATCCATGGTTAGCCCGGATGAAACTCGCCATCCAGTGTAACTAGGAGGTGGCCAGGACTGAGACTCAAACTAAGCACAAGCTGCGTCGTAATAAAACCGTCCAACCAGGTATTCCCTCACAGGTAGTCTCTCAAAGGAGAGAGGAGTAATTTCAAGATGAGCAAGCGTCTGTTCACACTATTGGCCCTGCTGGTAGTCGCCAGCCTCGTTTTGTCCGCCTGCGGCGCTGCCGCAACCCCCACCGCTGAGGCCCCCGTCGCTGAGGCCCCCGTCGTTGAAGAACCCGCCGCCGAAGAACCCGCCGCTGAACCGGCTCCCGCCAATGCTCCCAAGAAGATCGCGTTCTTTGTGTCGGATCTGAGCAATGTGTTCCACCAGGCGCAGTTCACCGAGGCGCAGAAGTACGCCAAGGAGAAGTACGGCGCAGAGGTGTTTTTGTTCGACGGCAAGTCGGACTCTGCCACCATGACGCAAAACGTGGACCAGATCCTGGCCCAGGGCATGGATGCCGCCACTTTGCACATCTGGGACTATGAAACGGTGAAGCCTGCCGTGCAGGAAGCCCTCGAAAAGGGCATCATCATGACCTCGTTCTTCAGCCCGCTGGGCGACAGCGGTAT
>JBFYTD010000093.1:0-7050 GCA_041300885.1 Anaerolineae bacterium
ACCAAGGCGCGCGGGCTGGGCACCAAGCGGGTCATCGAGGCTGACACGGTGATCTTCTGCATCGGCGACCGGGTGGACGAGAGCTTCGGCCTGCCCACCGAGTGGAGCGAGTTCGTTAAGAACCCGGCCCCGCGCTTTCCCAAGGACGGCAACTCCTACGAGGCCTTCGACCCGGCCAGCGGCCAGCCCATCGAGGGCGTCTTCGTGGCCGGCTGGGCGCGCAAGGCCAGTGACGGATTGGTGGGCATCGCGCGCAAGGACGGCACCCTGGGTGCGCAGGCAGTGCTGCACTACCTGGTCGCGCAGCCCGCTCTGTCCGAGGCCGAATTGGCTCTCCCGGTAGTCCGGCTTTTCACCCGCCTAGGCTTGAAGGGCACGCAGGTGATCTCCAAGGCTGACTGGCAATTGCTGGAGGCGGCCGAGCAGGCCGAGGCGCAGCGGCTGGGCCTGGAGGCGTTCAAGTTCGAGTCTAACGAAGAGATGCTGGCCGTGATCGGTCTGGCACAACCAAGCCTGGCCTGATGAGTCGCATGACCCTTGTTGCCGCCGGACTTGTTCCGGCGGCTTTTTCAACCACACCAAACCATCGAGGTGACACTATGCAGCACGACGAGATTGTTGTTCTGGGAGGGGCCCGAACCCCCTTCGGCAAGTTTGGCGGATCGTTCAAGGACGTCTCAGCCACCGACTTAGGCGTGGCTGCGGCCAAAGGCGCGCTGGAAGCCAGCGGCGTCCAGCCCGATCAGGTGCAGCACGTGGTCTTCGGCAACGTGATCCAGTCCAGCCGCGACGCGGCTTACTTGGCGCGCCACGTGGCGCTGATGGCCGGCATGCCCATCGAAGCGCCCGGCCTGACGCTCAACCGGCTGTGCGGCTCCGGCTTCGAGGCCATCATGCAGGCGGCGCGTATGATCCGCTGCGGCGAGGCCGAGATCATACTGGCCGGCGGCACCGAGAACATGAGCATGGCCCCGCTGGTGACGCGCACGGCCCGTTGGGGCGCAGGCCTGGGCGAGGGATTGACGCTGGAGGACTCGCTGTGGCAGGGCTTGACCGACAGCTACTGCAACATGCCCATGGCCATCACGGCCGAGAACGTGGCCCAGCAGTACAGCATCAGCCGCGTGGAGCAGGACACGCTGGCGCTGGCCAGCCAGCAGCGGGCCACGGCAGGTTGGAAGGAAGGCCGCCTGTCCGAAGAGGTCGTCCCGACCCAGGGCAAGGACGGCCGCGGCAAGCCGGTGACCGTAACCCAGGACGAGCACATCCGGCCCGAAACCACGGCCGAGGGGCTGGCCAAGCTGCCGGCCCGCTTCATCCCCACCGGCGGCACAGTTACGGCCGGCAACGCCAGCGGTATCGTCGATGGCGCGGCCGCGCTGGTGATCGCCTCTGGCAAACGTGCAGCCGAGCTGGGGTTGAAGCCCGTCGCTCGTCTGGCCGGCTACGGCATCGCCGGCGTGCCGCCGGAGATCATGGGCATTGGCCCCGCGCCGGCCAACCGCATCGCCCTGGAGAAGGCCGGTCTGAGCGTGCAGGACATCGAGCTGTGGGAGATCAACGAGGCCTTTGCCGCGCAGTGCCTGGCCTGCGTCAAGGACCTGGACTTCGACCCGGCGCTGCTCAACGTCAACGGCGGCGCGATCGCCATCGGCCATCCGCTGGGCGCTACCGGCGCTCGCCTGGCGTTGACGCTGATCAAGGAGATGCAACGCCGCCAGGTCCGCTACGGCAGCGCGTCCATGTGCATCGGCGGCGGCATGGGATCGGCGGGGATTTTCGAGCTGATGAACTGATACGTGATGCGTAACAGGTAATGCGTAACCCGGAACCCGGATATGGTGGGAGCTGTCTTCGGTTACGAGTTACGAGCCGCTCTTAACCTGAAACACCCGCCTGCGCGCAACCATGCACCGAGGCGGGTGTTTTGTCTTCTGAATTTCCCTAGAAGCAAGGAGCATCGAATGACCCACGAAACTGAGTTGACCGGCCGCTGGGCTTTGATCCTGGGCGCGTCCAGTGGCTTTGGCCGGGCTGCGTCGCTGGAGCTGGCGCGGCGGGGCATGAATGTTTTCGGCGTACACCTGGACCTGAAGGCCACGCTGCCGCTGGCCAAGCAGACCATTAGCGAGATCGAGGCCACTGGCCAGCGGGCCGTCTTCTTCAACACCAACGCGGCCGACAGCCAGAAGCGGGCCAAGGTGCTGGACAGGATCCAGGAGACGCTGGCGGCTGACGGCGGCGGCCCACAGACGATCCATCTGATGATGCACTCGCTGGCCTTTGGCACGCTGCTGCCGCTGATCGGCGACAACCCGGATGAGACCATCTCCGAGGCGCAGATGGACATGACCCTCAACGTCATGGCCCACAGCCTGGTCTTCTGGACGCAGGACCTGATGCGCCGCCGCCTGCTGGGCCGTGGCAGCCGCATCTTCTCCATGACCAGCTCCGGCTCACACCGCATCTTCGCCCGCTACGGCGCAGTGTCGGCCGCTAAGGCAGCGCTGGAGTCGCACACCCGCCAACTGGCCTACGAGCTGGGACCAGCCGGTGTGCTGGTCAACTGTATCCAGGCCGGCGTGACCGACACCCCTGCGCTGCGCCGCATCCCCGGCCATGAGAGCCTGCTGGACTTCGCCCACACCTTCAACCCCAGCGGCCGCATCACCACCGAGCCCGACGTGGCGGTCACCATCGCGGCCCTGGCCGACCCGCGCGTGCAGTGGATCAGCGGCTCCGTGATCACCGTGGACGGGGCGGAGGACATCGTGGGCGCGTAGCGTTCTAGCCACGGACGCTTGCGCCGCACGCACGGGCAGGTGAAGTGCGGATTAGACGCCCTTGCGCTTGGCGCACAACCATGGATGAAAATGGCGGGCTCGGTCAGGAGACCGGCCCGAACGGCTATTTTCAGGTCAGACGGATTGGCCCCAAAAAGGCCGTCGCTCACAGCGGCGGCCTTTTTTTGGTCAGAAGGGGCATACCTACCTTTCTTTCATTTGCAGCGGGGGCGAACTGTGCTATAATGGATGCAGTTGCAAGTTTTTGCAGTTGCATTCAGCTTGGGCTGTGAACGCCACTTAAGGCCCTCGCTAACCGCGGGACATACCATGACCTGTCACGATCACGCCATCGACCAACTGCGCGACGCAGGCATACGCCTGACGCCGCAGCGCGCCTTGGTGCTGGACGTGGTCTACCACAGCGACGGCCACTTGACGGCCGACGAGGTCTATGAGCAGGTGCATGCCCAGTCGCCTCAGGTGGACCTGTCCACGGTCTATCGCAACCTGGTGTTTCTGCGCCAACAGGGGCTGATCGGCGAGCTGCGCCTGGAGGGACAGCCAGCGCGCTTTGAGGCGGTGCGCTCAGGCCATGAGCACCATCACGCGGTCTGTTCCGGCTGTGGTCGCATGATCGAGGTGGAGCACGATGACCTGGCGGGGCTGGAAGCGGCGTTGCTCACCAAGTACGGCTTCCGGCTGGCGCTGGTGCATCTGACCCTGCCGGGGCTTTGCCACGAGTGCGCATCGGCTGCATGACACAGATTTGAAGTGGACCAGGAGGAATTCCTATGTTGTACAGCATCCTACGTTCCCCGGTGGCTGCGCCTGAGCAGCTTCACATTCCTGATGGTTTCCTTTCGGCGCCAGTCGCCATCTTGGCCTGGATCGTGACCATCGCCTTCATCGTAGTGGCCGTTCGCCGCGCGAGCCGCGAGTTCGACGAGCGGCTGGTGCCCTTGATGGGGGTGCTGGCGGCCTTTATCTTCGCAGCCCAGGCCTTCAACTTCCCGGTGGCCGGCGGCACGTCGGGCCACTTCCTGGGCGGCGCGCTGGCGGCCATCCTGCTGGGACCCTGGCCTGCCCTGCTGGTGATGGCAGCCGTCATCGGCCTGCAAGGGCTGATCTTCCAGGACGGCGGCCTGCTGGCCATGGGCGCCAATATTTTCGTCATGGGCATCGTCACCGTCTGGACCGGCTATTTTGTCTACCAGGGCTTGCAGCGTTTCAATCGCTACGCGGCTGGCTTTGTGGCGGGCTGGCTGAGCGTCGTGCTGGCTGCTGTGGTGACGGCCTTCATGCTGGCGCTGAGCGGCACTTCGTCGCTCGGCGTGGTGCTGACGGCTATGGCTGGCGTTCACATGCTGATCGGCGTCGGCGAGGGGCTGATCACGGCCGGCGCGCTGGCGTTGGTCAAGGCTGCGCTGCCCGGCATGTTCGGCGAGCAGGTCACCGGCCGCAAGAGCGACGCTACTACCGTCTTTGCCGGCGGCGTGGTGCTGGCGCTGGTGGTGGGCATCGTGGCCGTCTTCTTTGCCTCGCCCAGCCCCGATGGCCTGGAGCGGGTAGCCGAGGACAAAGGCTTCATCGAGGCCGCGCAGGCGGCGCCCTTCGAGATCATCCCTGACTACGTGTTTCCCGGGGTCTCCAACGAAGCCCTGGCCGGCGTGATCGCCGTTGTGCTGGGCACGCTGCTGCTCTTCGCCGTCGGCTACGGCATCGCCCGCACCCTGCGCCGCCGCAATCAGCGACTGGTTGAGGCGCCGGTAACGCGCGAGTAGTATTAGGTTGCGGGTTGCATGTTGCACGTACTGCAACTTGCAACTTGATACTTGCGACCTGCCACTCACCACCTGCCACCTGCCACTCCTCTATGCACATCAACGTCCTGGACCAGTTCAGAAGCGGCGATAGCCCCATTCACCGGCTCGACCCGCGCGTCAAGCTGGTGGGGGCGTTGGCTTTCATCCTGGCGGCCGCGCTGACGCCGGACGGCGCCTGGCTGGCCTTTGCGGCGCTGTTTGTCCTGTGGCTGGCGCTGGTGCTGATGTCCGACGTGCCGCCGGGGCTGCTCCTGCGGCGGGGACTGGTGGCGCTGCCTTTCGCCGCGGCCGCGGTCACGGTTCTGTTTACCCTGCCCGGCAATCCCTTGGTGACAATACAGATGCCGTTCTTTGGCTGGCAGCTCACCATCAGCGACGCGGGCCTGGTGCGCTTCGTGACCATCCTGCTGAAAAGTGGGGTGTCGGTGCTGATGGCGACGTTGCTGGCGGCCACCACGACCTTTCCCGACCTGCTGCGGGCCATGCGCGGTATCGGCATTCCCAAGGTGTTGGTCGGCACCATCGCCTTCATGTACCGCTACATCTTCGTGCTGGCCGACGAGGTGCTGACCATGCTGCGCGCCCGCGAGGCCCGCTCGGCTGTGGGACCGGGTGGGCAAAAGGCCGGCGGCACGGTGTTCTGGCGGGCTAGGATCGTCGGCGGCATGGTGGGCAGCCTCTTCGTGCGCTCCCTGGCTCGCAGCGAGCGGGTCTACCAGGCCATGGCCAGCCGCGGCTATGCCGGCGAGCTGCGCTGGCTGGGTAAGCCCCACAGCCAGCCGATGGACATCGTGTGGCTGGTGGTTATGCTGTTGGTGCTCCTTCTGATCCAGCTCTGGGCGAGGTTGGCCGTATGACTGATCAGGCCAAAGGGACGCAGAGAACACAGAGGAGACACAGAGAGCACAGAGAAGATTCGGAGAGCACAGCAACCGGATGCGCAGAATGAGCCTTGCCTCTCTCCGTGTTCTCTGTGCCTCCTCTGTGAACTCTGTATCCTATCGGCTCGTCCGAGATAGGTTGGTATGACAGCGATCAACGGTACAGGAAAAGAACCGGTCCTTCACGTCCACGAGTTGGTCTTCAGCTATCCTGACGGCCGGCAGGCGCTGCGCGGCGTGAATCTGCACGTGGACGCCGGCGAGAAGGTGGCGCTGGTGGGCCCCAACGGCGCGGGCAAGTCGACGCTGATGCTGCACTTCAACGGCATCCTCAAAGGCGGCGCCGGCCGCATTCGCGTCGACGGCATGGACGTAGCCAAGGAGAACCTGGGGGTCATCCGCGCCAAGGTTGGCCTAGTCTTCCAGAACCCGGACGACCAGCTTTTTTCCACCACGGTGTTCGACGATGTAGCCTTCGGCCCGCTGCACATGGGCTATCCTGAGGCTGAGGTGCGGCGGCGGGTGCAGCACGCGCTGGATCTGGTGGGCATCGCCGATTTCGCGCCGCGCATGCCGCACCACCTGAGCGTGGGCGAGCGCAAGCGGGTGGCCATCGCCACGGTGCTGGCCATGGACCCCAGCATCCTGGTGCTGGATGAGCCGACGGCAGGCCTGGACCCGCGCGGCCGGCGCAGCCTGATCACCCTGCTGCGCGATCTGGACGCCACCATGCTGGTCAGCACTCACGACATGGCGCTGGTGGCCGAGCTGTTTGGCCGTACTATTGTGCTGGACGGCGGCGTGGTCGTGGCTGACGGCCCGACGGGCGAGATCATGGCCGACCAGCGCTTGCTTGAGGCGCACGGGTTGGAGGCGCCGTGAGGTGGGATGGGCCACAGTTGGCATCTTTTCCGAAATGATGCCAACTGCGTGAAGCGGTTTGCTGGCGCTCCCGGCGTGTGTTACAATCCCGCATATGGAAATCGAGGCCAAGTTCAGGGTTCCTGACCAAGCGACCTTCCAGCGCTTGCTCCAGGTGGATCGGTTGGCGGGATTTCGCCTCAGCACGGCCCGGCTCAAGCGACTGCATGACCAATATCTGGACACCGCGGATGGCGGTTTTCTGCGCGGCGGTTTTGCTTGTCGGTTGCGTAGCGACGGCGACGGCGGGCGCTTGCTGACGTTGAAATCGCTGATGGCGCCCCAGGGCTTGATGCACGTGCGCGAGGAGTTGGAGGTGCATTTGCCGCCAGAGGCCAGCCTGGATGTGGGCGAATGGCCGGACTGCGACGCGACCGCTCTGGCCCGCCGGCTTAGCGGCGGCCAACTGTTGGGACGGCTCTTTGACCTGGGACAGGAGCGCTATCAGCGTCTGGCAGCGGTCGGCGACGGCCAGCCTCGCTTGGTGGAACTGAGCATTGACGTGACTCGTTTCGGCGCTTCTGCTACCAGCGAGCAATTGGGCGTCGAGGCCGAACTGCTGCCCGCAGGCGATCGTAGCGATCTCCAGGCCATTGTCGACGAGCTGCAACAGGCGTGGGGTCTCACGCCAGAGCCGAT
>JBFYTD010000094.1:0-6960 GCA_041300885.1 Anaerolineae bacterium
TGGAGCGGGCTGCTGGCGGCTTACACAGCCGCCAAGGCCGGCCTGCAGGTGCAGGTTGTCGCCAAGGGCCTGGGCTCCATGCATTGGGCGGCCGGCACGGTGGATGTGCTGGGCTACAGCTCCGAGGAGATGAGCCGCCCCGTCCAGCAGCCGCTGGAAGCCATTCAAGGCTTGACCGCCAGCCATCCCGACCACCCCTACGCGCTGCTGGGCGCTCACCAGGTGCAGACTGCACTGGATGCGTTCTCGGCGCTGGCCACAGAACTGGGTCTACCTTACAGCGGCGCAGGTGGTTTCGATACGCCAGGCTACTCAACCAGCGGCGATAACATGCTGCTGCCCTCAGCCGTGGGCTCGCTGCGGCCAACCTTCCTGGCCCCGCAGGCGCAACTGGCCGGCGATGCCAGCCGGGTGGAGCCACTGCTGATCGTCGGCTTCACCGGCCTGCGCGACTTCTACCCGGAGCTGATCGCCGAGAACCTGGCCAAGCAGGGCTTCCAGGCCCGTGCGGCTTTCCTGCCGCTGAACCTGCTGACCGAGCAGGGCGACCGCAACAACGTGCACCTGGCTCAAGGGCTGGACGATAAGACGCGGCGCATGAAGCTGGGCGGCGAGCTCAAACGGCTAGCAAGACCCGGCGAGCGCATCGGCCTGCCCGCCATCCTCGGCCTGGACGACCACGTCGCAGCCTTCTCTGATCTGCATGCGACGGCTGGCGCGCCGCTCTTCGAGATCCCCACCCTGCCGCCCTGCGTGCCGGGCATGCGGCTCTTCAAGGCGTTGCGCGGCCGGCTGTGGAACCTGGGTGTGCGCGTGGACGCGGGCATGGAGGCCATCGGCGCTGGCACGATCCCGCCCAACGGCGCGGCCGGCCGCGTACAGTGGGTCGAGACCGCCACCACCAGCCGGCCCCTGAAGAACCGGGCGAAAAACTATCTGCTGGCCACAGGCGGCATCCTGGGCGGCGGCTTCGACAGCGACCATACCGGCCGCATCTGGGAGACCGTCTTCGGCCTGCCGCTGACCATTCCACAGCATCGCTACGAGTGGTTCCGGCCGGAGTTCATGAACCCAGCCGGCCATCCGGTCTTCAACGGCGGCCTGGCGGTCGATGGCCGTATGCAACCGGTGGATTCAACCGGCCAGGTCATCTATAGCAATCTGTGGGCCGCTGGCGGCGCGCTGGCCAGCGTCGACCCCATTCAACAGCACAGCCTGGAGGGCATCGCCATCGCCACGGGGTTCGCGGCGGCTCAGGCCATCGTGCGCGCCATGGCGCAGTAGCTGGCTCATCGGTGCCGGGCACTTCGGAAGTGCCCGGCACCGATCTGAGCAAACGGAGAAACACTTATGCCAATGCATACGACATCCTGGGAATCGGTCGGGCCGTCGCTCGACGAGTGCATCAAGTGCAACATCTGCACCAGCTACTGTCCGGTGGCCGAGGTGACCGACAAGTTTCACGGCCCCAAGTACTCCGGCCCGCAGGCGCAGCGCTTCCGCGAGAACGGCCAGCCGCAGTCGCCCGACCACTCGGTGGACTACTGCTCCGGCTGTCGCGTCTGCAACGAGGTCTGCCCCACCGGCGTGCGCATCGCCGAGCTGAACGCGCGGGCTCGCGCGCAGGCTGCAGCCGAGCATGGCATCCCGCTGCGCAATCGTCTGCTGGGCCGCAGCGACCTGCTGGGCAAGATGGGCATGATCGCCCCCGGCCTGGCCAACTTCGCGATGAGCAACGGCCTGGCGCGCTCCATCGCGTCGGGCGTGATGGGCATCTCCAAGGGCGCGCAGATGCCCCAGTGGAGCACGGAGGGCACCTTTGCGTCGTGGCTCAAGCGCACCGGCGCCCAGCGACTCAAGTCGGACAAGAAGATCGTCTACTTCCACGGCTGCTCGACCATGTACTACGAGCCCTACGTCGGCAAGGCGGCGATGGCCGTCTTCGAGCACAACGGCTTTGAGGTGTTGGTGCCAGAGCAGGGCTGCTGCGGCCTGCCGCTGCTCAACAACGCCGAGTTCCCGGCGGCTGAAAAATATCACCACCGCAACCTGGAGTGGCTGGTCCCCTACGCGCGCCAGGGCTACCAGATCGTCGGCACCAGCACGAGCTGCACCCTGACGCTGAAGGAAGAGGCGCCCGACATGCTGGACATCCACAGCCCCGAGGCGCACGAGCTGGCCATGGCGGTGTGGGACATGTTCGAATGGCTGCGGGAACTGCACGATCAGGGCCAGATGAAAACTGACTTCCAACCCATCAACATGGTGCTGCCCTACCACCCGCCCTGCCAGTACCGCGCCCACCACATCGGCTCGCCGGTGATGGATATTCTACCCCTGATCCCCGGCCTGGACGTGCGCGAGAGCCACGCCCGCTGCTGCGGCGGCGCCGGCACCTACGTTTACAAGAAGGAAAAGTACCAGATCGCGATGGACGTTGGTCAGGAGCTCTTCACCTTTTTCGCCGACCAGGGACCGCAGGTCACCATGACGGCCTGCACCTCCGAGACCTGCCGCTGGCACATCGAGTCGGCCACCCACCTGCCCTGCCGCCATCCCATCGAGGTGCTGGCTGCGGCCTATGGGTTGTATGATCTGGAGAAGCGGCGGTTGGTGAAGGAGTAGATTGGTAGATTGGTGATTGGTTGATTGTTGATTGGTGATTGGTAGTCGCGGACTGAGCACCCCCAGGTGCGACTTGCGCGTGTGAAACCCGCACGTGGGCGTGCTCACCCCGCAGATGGTCATACAAACCTCTTGAATGGAGCATCCACCTTGGGGACCGATAACAACGACCTGCGCTACCTGGAGCTGTTAGCCCGGCAATATCCCAGCATCCAGGCGGCCTCGACCGAGATCATCAACCTGAGTGCGATCCTGCACCTGCCCAAAGGGACCGAGCACTTCCTGTCGGACATCCACGGCGAACACGAGCCCTTTCTGCACGTGCTGCGCAACGGCTCTGGCTCAGTCTCGCGGCGCATCGAGGAGGTGTTCCAGAGCACGCTGCTGGAGCGGGAGCGCCGCGAGCTGGCTACGCTGATCTACTACCCGGAGCAGACCCTGACGCGCACGCTGGACCGGCTCGGCCCGGACGCGGTCGAGGACTGGTACCGCGTCACCCTCTTCCGTCTGGTGCAGGTCTGCCGCGTCGTCTCCTCCAAGTACACCCGCTCCAAGGTGCGCAAGGCGCTGCCCCAGGAGTTCGCCTACATCCTGGAGGAGCTGCTGCACGAGCAGGAGAGCCTGGAGAACAAGCAGGAATACTACCAGAGCATCGTCGACACCATCATCAGCACCGGCCGGGCCCGGGCCTTCATCGCGGCCATGGCCGAGCTAATCCAGCGGCTGGCCATCGACCACCTGCACATCATCGGCGACGTCTACGACCGCGGGCCGGGCGCGCACGTCATCATGGACGCGCTGTTGGCCTACCACTCAGTGGACTTTCAGTGGGGCAACCACGACATCGTCTGGATGGGCGCGGCGGCCGGCAGCGCAGCCTGCATCGCGAACGTGATCCGCATCTGCCTGCGCTATGCCAACATGGAGACGCTGGAGGGCGGCTACGGCATCAGCCTGCTGCCGCTGGCCACGCTGGCCATGGAGGTCTACGGCGACGACCCGTGCCGCCAGTTCCGGGTCAAGGCGCCGCCGGGCGAGGAGTACACCCAGAACGAGCTGCTCTTGCTGGCGCGCATGCACAAGGCGATCTCAATCATCCAGTTCAAGCTGGAGGCGCAGATCATCCAGCGCCGGCCGGAGTTCCAGATGGCCGACCGCCTGCTGCTGGACAAGATCAACTGGGAAGCCGGCGTGGTGTGGGTCGACGACCAACCCTATCCGCTCAACGACGCCCTCTTCCCCACGGTGGACCCAGCCGATCCCTACGCGCTGACCGACGAGGAGCGCAGCGTGGTGCAGCGGCTGATCTACAGCTTCCACGACAACGAGAAACTGCAGGCGCACGTGCGCTTCCTCTACTCGGTGGGCGGCATGTATCGGGCCTACAACGGCAACTTGCTCTACCACGGCTGCATTCCCATGCAGGAGGACGGCGCGTTTGCTTCCTTCGAGATCGACGGGCAGTTCTGGCGCGGCAGGGAGCTGCTGGATCGCATCGACCGGCTGGTGCGGCAGGCTTACTTTGCCACGAATCCTGAGCAACAGCAGGCCGGGCAGGACATCATGTGGTATCTGTGGACCGGCGCGCGCTCACCGCTGTTCGGCAAGCAGAAGATGGCCACCTTCGAACGCTACTTTGTCGACGACAAGGCCACCCACGAGGAGCGGCGCAACCCTTATTACGACTTTCGTGACCAGCCAGAGACCGTGCGCCGCATCCTGGAGGAGTTCGGGCTAGATCCCGAAAAAGGCCACATCATCAACGGCCACGTGCCGGTCAAGGTGCGTAAGGGCGAGAACCCGGTCAAGGCCGGCGGCCGGCTGTTGGTGATCGACGGCGGCTTCTCCAAGGCCTACCAGGGCGTGACCGGCATCGCCGGCTACACCTTGATCCTCAACTCCTACGGCCTGCTGTTGGCCGCGCACCAGCCCTTC
Organism: Anaerolineae bacterium; assembly: GCA_041300885.1. GTDB lineage: Bacteria > Chloroflexota > Anaerolineae > JAAEKA01 > JAAEKA01 > JAAEKA01. The sequence continues at coordinate 4,561 of JBFYTD010000094.1, forward strand.
GAGTCGATGGACCAAATCCTCGACGGCGGCCGTGGCCCTTACTCCCGGACCGAGATCCTGGAGACCAACACTCAGCGCATCCGCGTGCGCGACACTGATCTGGGCAGCAATATCCAGCACCAGATCGACGACCTGACCGCGCTGCTGGAGGCCTTTCGCAGCGGCCTGGTCAAGGAGCGATGAACGGCCTGGACTCCTGGGAAGCGCGCTGGGCCCCGTACAGCGAAGCCGACTATGCGGCCGTGTTGGCTGCTATCCGGCCGGACGACGTAGTGCTGGACATCGGCGCAGGCGATCTGCGATTGGCCCGGCGCATGGCGCAGATTGCGCGGCAGGTCATCGCCTGGGAGATACGGCCGGAGCTGCTGGCGGCGCAGCGCGGAGAGCGTGGAGCGGAGAGCCACCAGAGGCTACGTCCTGTCTGCACCGATGCGCGTAACGAACCTGTGCCGCCAGGCGTGACCGTGGCTGTGCTGCTGATGCGCCATTGCACGCACTATGCGCTCTATGTCGCGAAGCTGCGGACTGCTGGCTGCCAGCGGCTCGTCACCAACGCGCGCTGGGGCATGGGCGTCGAGGTGATCGACCTCGGCCTCGGCTTGCCCTTTGACAGCATCGACGTGGGATGGTACGCTTGTCGCCGCTGCGGTGCAGTCGGCTGGGCCGGCGAGGACGCAGCGGCAGTCAACGCCGCCGCGCTGGAAAACATCACGGACGTCGAAGGGTGTCCGGCGTGTTCGGTAAACGGTGAGCGGTAAACAGTACTATGAAAACGCAATCTGCTGCTCACTGTTCACTGCTGACCAGCCGCAACGAAAGGCTCTGATATTGGAGTGGTTCATCAGCTTGGGCGCTGTTCAGCAGGCGTTCCTGGCTACCTGTTTCACCTGGTTCGTCACCGCGCTGGGCGCGGCCGTGGTGTTCTTCTTCAAGGGCGTCAACCAGAAGCTGCTGGACGCCATGATGGGCTTCGCAGCCGGCGTCATGATTGCGGCCAGCATCTGGTCGCTGCTGTTGCCGGCCATCGAGATGGCTGAGGGCAGTGGCGTGACCGGCTGGGTGCCAGCAGCCATCGGCTTTCTGTTGGGCGGCGCCGTACTGGCGCTGATCGACAAGGTGCTTCCCCACCTGCATATCGGCTTTCCATTGGAAGAAGCCGAGGGCGTAGCGACCCGCTGGCGGCGCAGCGTGTTGCTGGTCACGGCCATCACGCTGCACAACTTCCCCGAGGGCCTTGCCGTGGGTGTGGCCTTCGGCGCAGTGGCGGCCGGCGCGCCGGGTGCCACAATCGGCGCCGCCATCGCCCTGGCCATCGGCATCGGCCTGCAAAACTTCCCTGAGGGCGCGGCCGTGTCGGTGCCGCTGCGCCGCGAGGGCATGTCGCGCACCCGTGCCTTTCTCTACGGCCAGGCCTCAGGCCTGGTGGAGCCGGTGGCCGGCGTGCTGGGCGCCCTGGCCGTCATCTACGTCAGCGCCATTTTGCCCTACGCGCTGGCCTTCGCTGCCGGCGCCATGATCTTCGTCGTCGTCGAGGAGCTGATCCCCGAATCGCAGCGCGGCAAGCACACCGACATCGCCACAGCCGGCACCCTGCTGGGCTTCACGGTGATGATGGTGTTGGATGTGGCGTTGGGATGATAGGGGAATTGGTAGATTGGTAGATTGGTAGATTGGTGGATCGGTAGGCCACCAGACTACCTGACCAGTCTACCAATTCACCAATCTACCAATCACCAGAAAGGTATCCCATGAAACTACAAAACAGACACATCGCCTTCCTGGCCGGCCCCGGCTTCGAGGACCTGGAGTTCTGGGCCGTCTACATGCGCTTGGTCGAGGAGGGCGCGCGGGTGACGGTGGTCGGCCTCAAGGCTGACGAGGTTTACCCCAGCAAGAGCGGCGGGCTGACGGCCAAGGCTGACGTGGCCGCGGCCGACGTCACCCCCGACCAGTTCGACGCCATCGTCATTCCCGGCGGCTGGGCGCCCGACAAGATTCGGCGTTACGAGGCCGTCACCTCCTTGGTCAAGGGCATCCATGACCAAGGCAAGATCGTCGGCATGATCTGCCACGCCGGCCTGGTCGGCATCTCGGCCAGGATTGTGGCCGGCCATCGCAGCACCGGCTCCCTGGGCATCAAGGACGATCTGGTCAACGCTGGCGCGATCTGGGTGGACGAACCCGCCTTTCGCGACGGCAACCAGGTCTGGGGCCGCGTGGTCGAGGATATCCCGGCGTTCAACCGGGAGATGGTGGCCGCATTATCTGAGTGATTATCCTTGCGTGACACGTAATGCGTAACACGTAACCCGGAATCCAGAAAGCGCGTGCGCCATTCCGGGTTACGCATTACGTGTTACGCATTACGTGTCACGCCCTATGAAAGAGAGCCCCCTCATG
>JBFYTD010000095.1:0-6954 GCA_041300885.1 Anaerolineae bacterium
CGCTGCTGGACGATCTGGCCCTGCTGCACGGCCAGGTCTCGGGAGGCGTCACGCTCCATCGCCGGCCGGTCGCCGTCAGCGAATGGCTGCCGCCGGTGTTGCTGCCCTGGCGGGCGGCCGCGCTGGACAAGGGGCTGGACTGGCAGGCCGATGTGCCGCAGCGCCTGCCAATGCTCGATGTCGATCCCGACCGGCTGGCTCAGGTGGTCGGCAACCTGCTGAGCAACGCGATCAAGTACACCCCGGCCGGCGGTCGCGTGGCTGTGACTGTCGGCATTGAGGGCCAGGAATTTTGGCTGAGTGTAGCAGACAGCGGACCGGGGATTGCCGCTGAGGAGCAGCAGCGGGTGTTCGAGGCCTTCTATCGCAGCGAGCGCGACCGGCGTTTTCCCCAAGGCCTGGGGCTGGGACTGACCATCGCGCGCGATCTGGTGTTGGCCCATGGCGGGCGGCTGGCGTTGGACAGCCAGCCCGGCGAGGGGAGCCGGTTCACAGTCTACCTACCCCTCACGGCGTAATGTGTTCCAGCGCCTCGAGCAAAGCGTCGGGGGGACTCAACTTGTCGATGAAGGCATCCGCACCCGCCAGCATGGCCGCGCTTTCGGCTTCCGGCCGGCTGCTTAGGGCGATGATGCACAGATCGGGCAGAAATTGCCGTAGCTGTTGCACCAAATCGCTGGCTGGCATGCCGGGCAGCTCCCAGTCCAGCAGAATCACGTCAGGTGGGTCTTGGGCGACGGCGCGCAACACGCCGGCAGCGTCGGCAGCCTGGCCGGTTACGTGCAGGTTGATCTCCTGCCCCAGCAACAGAGCCAAAGCCGACTGGACTGCAAGCAAATCATCCGCCACCAACACGCGCATAGACACGCCTCCAAAATCAGTGCTTCGTTAGCATTCCGTCCCATGATAGATTGAAAGCCCACCCATTGCATCTACCAGTTGGGGAGTCTGACGCCTGGCCAGATGGCCAGTATCAAGGGGCGTTCCAAATCACGATCACTTCGGTCCCTTCGCCCCTCTCGCTGTCGACCGTCAGCGTCGCGCCGATGGTCTCGGCGCGCTCACGCATGATCCTCAAGCCCAGATTATTGGACGCCACCTGGTCCGGCTCGAAGCCTGCGCCGTCGTCGCGCACGGCCAGGATGGCTCGCTCCGGCGTGCAGTGCAGGCTGACCCAGACCTGCGTGGCCCCGGCGTGTTTGGCGGCGTTGTTGAGCGCCTCTTGCGCGATGCGGTACAGGACTACCTTGACCTCGGCCGGCAGCTCCGCGGCGTTGCCGTCCACGGTCAGGGAGATGGGCGCGCGCGCGCGGCCGGTGAAGGCGTCGCCCAGTTGGCGCAACAGGTCGGGCAGCGGCGCTTCCTGCAAGGCCGTTGGCCGCAGCTCCATCAGCAGAGCCCGCATTTCTGCCAGCGCGCCGCGCGAGAGTTGGCGCAACTCCTCCACCCGTCGCCGCGCCTCGTCAGGGTTGCGCTCCCAGATGCGCGGCAGCACGTCGGCGATCAGACTGGCCGAAAACAGCGTCTGCGTAACCGCGTCGTGCAGGTCGCGCGCCAGCCGCTGGCGTTCCTCCACGGCTGCGGCCTCCTTTTGCCGGTCGATCAGGTGGGTGTTTTCGATGGCCACGCCGACCTGCAAACCGATGGCGCCCAACAGCTCGATATCTTGTTGCGACAAGGGCCGCCGCGGCCGGCTTGCCACGAACATCGCGCCCAACGTCTCGCCGCTGGCCATCAGCGGAAAGCTGGCGGCCGTGTGGAAGTCCAGATCGGTTGAGTCAAATCGTTCCAGCAACAGCTCGCGCGGCACCTCGTCCAGCACGATGGGCTGGCCTTCGGCCACGGCGCGGCCGGAGAATCCGTCACCGACCTTGACAGCGGCGATGCGACCTTGCCACACAGGGTCGATGCCCTGCTGGGCGACCAGGTGCAGCGTCTCCCCATCCCCATCCAGCAGATAGACGCCCCCAGCGTCAAAACGCATCACAGTCAGCGCTTCCAACAGTGCGTCGTGCAACACCTCGTGCTGGTCGACCGAGCGGTTGACCAGCGCAGCCACGCTGTTGACGGTTGCCAGCGCCTGGCTGCGCTCGGCCACCTGCTGCTCCAATTGCGTGTAAGAGGCCTGCAACTGGGCCGCCATCAGATTGAACTGGCGCGCCAGCTCCTCGATCTCGTCGCCGGTGTCAGCTTCGATGGTTTGGCCGAAGTTGCCGCGCGCCACCTCCTGCGAGGCCGCAATCAGATCATTGATCGGCCGGATGATGCGGCGCACGCTGGCCGTGACCACGGCCGCTGGGATCAACACGCCCAGCACCAGCAGCAGGATCAGGAACTGGCCGAACTCGCGGAACGCGCCCGCCAGCGCGCCGGGGTCCTCGCGCGTCACAAGGCCCCAGGGCGTGCCGGGCACCGGCGCAAAACCCGCGACCAGGCTGGATCCGTCGGCCGCGCGGGCTGTGATGGCATCCGATCGCCCAGCCAGCACCTGCTGCACAGCCGGGTCGGCCGACACGTCCCGCCCGATGCGTGAGAAATCGCCGTCGTAGATCACCCGCCCCTGGCCATCGACGACATAGGCGTTTCTGGCGTCCGCCACTTGCAGCTTGACGATGCTGCCATAGAGGGCGCTGACCGCCGTGGGTCCCAGCTTGAACATGCCCAGAAGCACGCCGCGGAACTCTCCCTGCTCGCCGATGATCGGCACGGCCACGGCGATCACATCAGCGTCGTCCGGCCCATCGGCCAGGATGTTGGAGAAGACCGGCGCAGGGAAGGCGACGATCTCGCGAAAATACTCCCGACTCGACCAATCGGCGCCGACGAGTTCCGGTCGCTCCGATCCGGTCGCGCTGACCCGCCCGCGGCTGTCCAGGATCACCACGCCGCCGTCGAAAACCACCAGGCGGCTACGCGCGCTGTCCAGGGCGGCCTGCTGGGCCTCGGCGTCCCCGCGATTGATGGTGGAAAGCCGGGCCAGCGCATCCAGGTCCTGCACGTAGGGGTTGAGCTGTACGGCCAACTGGCCGGCGGCCAGGCGGGTCAGCTCTTTATCCCGCTCCAGGGCCAGCGTCTGCGTCACGCGCTGGTAAGCGAAGAACATGGCCAGCGCCACGGCCAGTAGAATCAGCAGCGCCGGCACGAAGGACCAGATGATGATCTTGGCCTGGAGGCTGCGGCGAATGGCTTCCATGGCGTCCCGCTAGTCCCTGCCCGGCTGCATAGCTTCGATCTGCCGGCTGACCTCGACCATGCTGCGCACCGGCGCCTGGCCCAGCACGAAGATCTCCTGCCAGGCCGCGCTGGCCAGGCGCTGGGCCGCGGCCATGTTGGGGAAAACCTCGGCCGTCACTGAGTAGCCGTTGATCTGGCCGTCGGCGAAGGCGGCGATGTCCAGGTCCTTGGTCTGCTCCGGGAACTCCTGGCGGATATACTCGACCCAGTCCGGCACCAGAGAGGCGCGGGCCGGCTGCAGGAAGTTAGCGCGCGCCATGGCACGACCATATTCGGGGCTGATCAGGAACTTGAGCAGCGCTTCGGCAGCCTCCGGGTTGCGCGTCTGGGCTGAGACGCCAAAGCCGTCGGTGGTGGCCAGCGTCACGCGCCGCGCCGGGCCGGCCGGCAAGGGCGCCACGCCGATACGGAAGTCGGCGTTGGTCAGGATGTCCTTCAGGGCCCAAGAGCCATCCTCGATCATGGCCACCGATTGATCGACGAAAGCCTGGCGGGTGGAACGATTGTTGACGTCTAGCGGTGTAGCCATGACGTGATCGTCCCAGATGCGGGCGCGCAGCCATTCCATGGCCGCCAGCGCCTCAGGATCGCCCATGCGGCTGCGCGTCGGATCGGCCGGGTCAACCAAATGACCGCCCCAGCCGTTGACGTGAACCTGAATCCGTTCCCACGACACGTCGAACATGCTGCCCCAGAGGTCGGTCTCCCCATCGCCATCCCGGTCCTGGGTCAGCCGGCGCATGGCGCGCAGATAGTCGTCATGATCCCAGGTGTAATCGGGATAGTCCACGTCGTAGCGGTCGAAGAGGTCCTTGTTGTAGTAGAGCGCCAGCGCGCCGTGGTACTTAGGCAGTCCAAACTGCACCCCGTCGCGGGTGAAAAGGGATCGATACTGCGCTGCGTCCCAGTCGTCGATGGTTGCCTGGTCGAGCTCTTCGGCCACGAAGGTGCGTAGGTCGAGAGCATAGCCCTGTTGGCCGATGATGGGAAAGAAGGCGCAACAGGCCGCGAAGACGTCGGGCGCATTGCCGCTGCGCATGTCGGTTGGCAACTGCTCCTCGACGTTGACCGGGTCGGGGACGTAGAAGACGCGAATGTCGGGATGCTCGGCGTGAAACTGAGCCAGCATCTCCTGGGCCATGGCGGGGAACCAGTCGGTGCGCCAATCCTGGTAGACCAACTGCACCGGCTGGCCCTGCTGCGAGTCAGGGGTGGAGCGGGCAGGCAGGCAGGCCGCCAGCAGTGTGATGGCGACTCCGGTGAACAAAAGCCCAAGCAAACCCCGCCGAGACCCTTTGCCGGGCCTCAGGGTGACACTGTTCAACGCGCGTGTCATGCTGACCGAAGACGCCGAAGCATCTCCTTGTGCGTCGGGCCAAGACCCTTCGCCGGGCCTCAGGGTGACACGTGAATGGTGAGGGTTCATGGCCTTCAGACTAGGTGGTTCTGCATGGCGATGGCGACCGCCTCGGTGCGCGACGACGCCTCCAGCTTGGAGAGGATGCTGCTGACGTGGAACTTGACCGTTGAGCGGCTGACGATCAGCTTATCGGCGATCTCCGGGTTGGTCAGGCCGGTGACCATCAGCGCCAACACCTCCCGCTCTCGTTCGGTCAAATCAAAGCCGATCTTGGGCGGCCCGTGAGCGGCGATGCTGGCCTGGATCAACGCCTGCGCGGCCTCCGGCGCCAGGGTGGGCCGGCCGGCGTAGGCCGCTCTGATGGCCGCTGCCAGCTCGTCGGCCGTGATGTTCTTCAGCAGATAGCCGATGGCGCCGGCCCGCAGCGCGCCTTGCACCAGCTCTTCTTCCTTGAAGCTGGTCAGCGCGATGACCCGGATGTGGGGACATTGCTGGCGGATGGCCTTAGTGGCGGTGGCGCCGTCCATGTTGGGCATCACCAGGTCCATCAGCACCACGTCGGGGCGCAGGTGGACGCACTTCGCCACAGCCTCGGCGCCGCTGGACGCCTCACCGACCAGTTGCAGGTCGTCGAAGGCCAGCAAGAACGCACCTAAGCCGCTGCGCACCACGGCATGATCGTCCACCAACATCACGCGAATTAGCATATTCGTGCTCATCACCAGGAGGCCTCCAGATTGAACGGCGACACAATGCATTATGCAACGGCCACGACGCTGCAATTCCAGCCGTCCCATTGTACCCCACCCCGCAATAGATGCGCAAGATTTGGCGCAACTTCCCCGACAGGTAAGAAAAACGACCTCTCAGAGGCTGAGAGGTCGTTTATTTGCCTTACAATGTTAGCGCTGTGGTTTCGCGCAGTAGGCGTTCCACCGCTTCTACGCCTTCCATGAGGGTTCCGCCCAGGAAGACGCCGGGCATTTGCTCCCGCAGTTCGGCATCCAGGTTGAAAGCGCGGCCTCCAAAAGCGATCACGGGCCGGCCGCTCTGGTGAATCTCGGGCAGCCATTCCGGCAGGTCCAGCAGGGCTCTGCCGGTTTCATCGGTCATCGCCACCAACGCAACAACCGGCGGGCGGATATCACGCACAAACTTGGCCAGGTCGGGCAGGGGCACGGCTTGCCCCAGATAGGCCACCGGCCAGCGGCGCCGGCGCAACAGCACGCCCAGCATCAGCAGGCCAATCTCGTGCCAATCATTGGGCGCGCAGGCCAGCACGATAGGACGGATTGGATGCGTCGGCGGCCCGGTCACCAGCCACATGGTCAGGCGTTGGCGCAGAAAGGCAGAGGCCAGGTGCTCCGTGGCGACGTTGATGCGGCCGTTGCGCCAGGCCTCGCCGATCTCGGCCAGGGTAGGCGCAATCACCTCTGTGATCACGTTTTCCAACGGATAGATCGCCATGATCTCACCCAGAATCTGATCGGCCTTGTCCAGTTCGCTGTCTTCCAGGCTCTGCGTGAACCGCTTGCGAAAAACCTCCAGCGAAGCGCCTTGGATCATCGGCTGCGGCGCCGGCTCGCCGGTCAACGCGCCTAACTCGGGAATTCGTCCCTGGCGCTCGTGGCTGTGCAGCGCGCGAATCGCCTGCGAAGTCTGCATTCCCTCGTCAATGGTCGATTTGACCCAACGCAAGCGCGCCAGCTCTTGCTCCGAATAGAGACGATGGCCGCCAGCCGTGCGTCCGGCGCTGGGGAAGCGGTAGCGTCGCTCCCAGACGCGCAACGTGGCAACCGGAATCCCGGTCATACGCGAAACGACGCCGATGTTATAAATGGGTTCGTCAGTGCCTGTCAGGCCATTTTGGTTTTCTCTGTAATTCATAGTCGGTATACCTCTTTGTCCACATATCTGGTCACAGAATAACACATGGTGCAGGATTTGTCAAGATTTATTCAACACGATTGAAGCAAAATATTGACAACCACGGACGTGTCATGGTACAATTGCTGCATCCAAGAATGAAACCTGGACAACCAGAAAACGTAAGTAAAGCCAAAGTGATCGATATCGCCCTAGGCACATGGGCAGCAAAACACTCAAAACCGAAGGAGAACCAAGTTATGCGCATAATTATCACCGGTGGAACCGGATTCATCGGCAGACAGTTGGCTGTTGACCTGCACCAAGCTGGACATGAGATCATTGTGCTCAGCCGCAATCCGGCTCAGGCAACGGGCATGCCAGCCGGAGTCGTGCTGGAGGCATGGGATGGCCGAAGCGCTAAGGGGTGGGGACACCTGGTCGATGGCGCTGGAGCCATCGTCAACCTGGCTGGCGAACGGGTGGCCGGCGCC
>JBFYTD010000619.1:0-4499 GCA_041300885.1 Anaerolineae bacterium
TTCGGCCCGCGCCTCCAGGATTTCAGCCACCAGTTGGCGCGGCACGGTGTGCGGCTCGTTCTCGCCGAACACATCGACCGACACCTCCTGGTCGGGCGGCACGCGGCTGGCCATGGCGTTGCCAAAGCGCAGCTTGAGCTGCTCGGCCGCCTCGAAGGGGGCGCCCAGGCCCACGGCCAGGTCGTGCGTCAAATGCTGGCCGCCGATGTCGATCACTACTGTGTGCCACAGGCTGCCCTTCATGAACATGGCCAAATCAGTAGTGCCGCCGCCGATGTCCACCACCACCACGCCCATGTCGCGCTCGGCCTCGGTCAGAACCGCCTCGCCCGACGCCAGCGGCTCCAGCACCAGTTCCTCGATCTCGATGCCGTGGGTCTGCACGCAGCGCACCAGGTTACGCACTGCCCCGGTGGCGCCGGAGATCACCTGGGCGTCCACGGCCAGCCGGAAGCCGTGCATGCCGATCGGCTCGAGCAGGTCTTCCTGCTCATCCACGGAAAAGGTACGCGGCACCACATGGATAATCTCGCGATTGTGGGGCAGCGCCACAGCGCGGGCAGCTTCTTTGACGCGGGCCACATCCTCGGCGGTGACAATGCGGTTGCGGCCGATGGGCACCGCGCCCTTGCTGGGCTGAGCCTGGATGTGACTGCCGGCGATGCCTACGTAGGCCCGGCCGATGGAGCGGTCAGCCGCCTGCTCGGCCTCTTCCACGGCCTGGCCGATGGCAGCCGTCGCCGCGGCCACGTTGGTCACCACGCCCTTGGTCATGCCGTCGGATGCCGCGCGGCCATAGCCCACGATTTCCAAAGTGTTGTCGTTGACGACCTCGGCAATGATGGCACAGACCTTAGTCGTCCCTACATCAATGGCACAGATGGTGTCTGCCACGTTACCTCTCATGCTGTGGCCGGTCTCCTGACCGTGCCACGTTACCTCATGCTGTGGCCGGTCTCCCGACCGTCCGGCGCCTGGCCCTGGCTGGCCAGGCTTTGATGCAACACCAGCAGCGAGGCCACCCGCTTGGCCATGCCTTCCGGGTGGCCCAAGTAGACAAAGGAGCCGCTGGGAAAACGGAATTGCAGCCCGTTGATGCGGTCGTAGCCGAAATCGGTCACTTCGGGCGCTTGCTGCTGGACCTGGCGCAGGCTGGCGATCAACTGCGGGTCCAGCCGGCCATTGCTGGCTGCGGTGCTGCCGTCCAGGTCCCACAGCACGGGCAAGTCCTGCGCTGGCGCCGGGCTCGCTACTGGCATGGTGATACCTTCGCTGTCCACCCAGTATTCCTGTCCGCCAACTTTCCAGACTACCAGCGGCTCGCGCTCCAAGACTTCGATGCGCACCTGGTTGGGCAAGGCCGTATGCACGCTGGCTTGTTTCACATAGGGCAGCGCCTCGATGCGCTTTTCGGTCTCTCGGTCGTTGATCCAGAAAATACTGTACTCGTCGATGCCGGCTTGCCGGTAAACCTGTTCGGCGGTGGTGTGGCGCAGACCACGGATGGCCGCTGTCTGCACGTAGAAGCGGGTATCGCTGAACAGAAAGACCGCCAGCGCCGCCAGTCCTACGAAGAGCATGCCGGCCACGCCGCGCAGGACGGAGATACGCTGCCGAGGGCGGGAAGATAGCGCTCCTGCCCGCGGACCCTGGTCCTGGGAGCGCGCAACCGGGACAAGCGTCTGCTCCTGCCGGTGTTGGTGGTGGGCTGGTCGCCGGCGTCGTTTGCGCGGCTTACTCAGGAAATCCTGCTGGGCGTCCTTGTGTCGCCCGTTGGGAGTGGCTTTGCGCGCTGCCATAGATCACATGCCCTGCTGCCGGTTAGGGCTGAACGAGGTCTCGTTGCGGTTCTTGTCAGCGTGCCGCTCCAGGGCCAGCTCGATCAGCCGGTCCAGCAACTGCGGAAAGGGCAGGCCGCTGGCATCCCACAGCTTGGGGTACATGCTGATTGATGTGAAGCCGGGAATGGTATTGACCTCGTTCAAATAGAGTTGGCCTGTCTGGCGGTCCAGCAGAAAGTCCACCCGGGCCATGCCTGCGCCGTCGATGGCCAGGAACGCAGCAACAGCCAGTCGCTGCACCTCGGCCGTCAGCTCTGGGGAGAGCGGCGCCGGGATCAACAGATCGGAGTCGTCGGTGATATACTTGGCGGCGTAGTCGTAGAACTCGCGCCGGGGCGCCACCTCGCCGGGCAGTGAGGCCACCGGCTCGTCGTTGCCCAACACGCTGACCTCGATCTCGCGGGCGTCGATGCCCTGCTCGACTACCAGCCTGCGGTCGTAGCGCGCGGCCTCGGCTTGACGAAAACCGGATACGAGAATTGGGCTTCGATGGCATCCAGCACGGCTTCGGGCGCGGTCTCCCAGCGGCTGCGCTTCAGGGCCACATACGGAACTTGCGGCAAGCCATGGGCCGCAAACACCGCCTTGCAGGTCGCCTTGTCCATGCCCACGGCCGAGGCTGCCACGCCGCAGCCCACGTAGGGCAGATCGGCCAGCTCCAGTAGCCCCTGCACCGTGCCGTCCTCGCCCAACGGGCCGTGCAGCACTGGGAAGATCACATCCAGGCCCGCCAGCGATTCGCCTCTGATCTCCGGCTTCACCACAACACCAGGCTGTGCGACCGCTGACCGCTGACCGCTGACCGCTGACCGCTGCTCTGTCTCCTCCTGTGTCGTCCAACTGCCCGGAGCAGCCAGCAACTGGGCGGCATTCTGGCCCAGCAGCCAGCGGCCTTGCTTGTCGATGGCCAGAAGCGCCACCTCGTAGCGGTCGGGTTCCAAAGCCGCAACCACCGAGCGCGCCGAGCGCAGGCTGACTTCATGTTCGCCTGAACGACCGCCAAACAATACGCCCACACGCAGCTTGCTCACTCCATCACCTCTGCCGTAATCTCGCTCTGGCCGGTCTCCGACCGAGCCGATCCGCTTGCGCTCTGGCCGGTCTCTGACCGAGCCAGTTTTGCCAGTGGCGCTTCTACCCAGTCGCCCACAAACAGAATCTCTGGCGTCAACGCCACACCCAACTCCTGCCAAGCCACCTGCCGCGCCCGGTTGATAAGTGTCACCACATCAACCGCGCTGGCGCCGCCGCGGTTGACGATGAAATTGGCATGGACGGACGAGAAGGCTGCGCCGCCCTGGCTGGCGCCTTTCAGCCCCAGCGCCTCAATGATGCGCCCTGCATAGTCGCCTGGCGGGTTCTGGAAGATCGAGCCGGCGCTGGGTTCCACCGGCTGAGTTGTCCGTCGATGGGCCAAGAAGCCTGCCGCTCGCGCCTCCATCTCGGCTGGGTCGGCCTGCTGCAACTGAAACGCGGCTGACAGCACCACCGGCTGGGGCTGCCCGGTTCGGATCGTGCGCTTTAGAGCGCTGCTGCGGTAGCTGTAGGCCAGGCGCGCGGCCGGCCACTCGGCCAATGCGCCATCCGGTCCCAACAGCGTCGCCCGCAGCAGGTTGTCGGCCACACAGCCGCCGTGCGCGCCTGCGTTGCCCACTACCGCGCCGCCCACCGTTCCAGGCACGCTGACGCACCATTCCAGCCCTGCTAGGCCCCAACGCATGGCCTGCCGGGCTACGCCAGCCAGGTTCGCGCCCGACTCGGCCCACAGCACGTCGCCCTCGTGGCGGCGCACCGCCCGGCAGCCGTTGCTCACGACTAAGCCGCGCACACCGCGGTCGCTGACCAACAAGTTGCTACCGCCGCCCAACACCAGGGCAGGTAGATCCACTTCCCGCGCCAGCGCCAGTACCGTCACCAGATCTTCGACCGCATTCACTGTCACGAACAGATCGGCCGGGCCGCCGACGCGCATCGTGGTGTGGCTGGCCAGCGGCTCATCGCGCCGCACTGCCAGGCCGGTATCGCGCGCGATGGCTGCTGTCAAGGCGTCATAGCGCTGGTCGATCGGCAGTGGAGCGCTGGCAGCCTCGCGCTCCCGCAGTCCCGCCAGCACCTGCCTTCCCACCTGATCGCCGTCGCCCGCGCCCAGGGTAAGGAGCACATCGCCCGGCGCCAACTCGGCCAGCAGCAGGCGTGTCGCTGCGTCCAGGTCGCCCACGTAGCGCGCGTCAGGGTGGCGGTCGAGCGTCCTGACAACGTCCAGCGCCGATATATCTCCAGGGTCGTGCTCGCGGGCAGCGTAGATATCGGTGATGAGCACGTGATCTGCGTTTTCAAAGCTGTTCCGAAATTCGTCTAGCAAGGCTCTGGTGCGGCTGTATGTGTGTGGCTGAAACAGGACCCATACCGGACGGCGGGGAAAGCGTTGCCGTGCCGCGCTGAGCGTTGCTCGCACCTCCGTGGGGTGGTGCGCGTAGTCGTCAAGGATTATTATACCATAATGAACGCCGATAAGTTCAAGTCGTCTTTTGGTTCCGGCAAAAATACGCGAGAATTTAAGGTTTTCATGGGGCTTGCAAAAAACGTCGTAGCCCGCGAGGGTCGCTGCCGCCAGCGCTGCCAGCGCGTTCTGAATGTTATGTTCGCCTGACAGGGCCA
>JBFYTD010000620.1:0-2854 GCA_041300885.1 Anaerolineae bacterium
CCCTCCAACGTCGCAAAGAACCGCCCCGTGAAGTACAAGCGCGTAAACGCCGCCGCCGCCAGGGCCGCTGGCCGCCAGGGCACGCGATACGCGCCATACCAACGCAGCCTACAACCGGTTGGCGCCGGCAGAATCTCCACCGTCCCCCCGCCGCGCAGCGGATGCGATGGCTCTGCCACGTAGCTCAAGCGCCGGCCGGGTTCGACGTCGGCGAAGCGATAGGTCACGTGCGACTGCATACCGGCCGGCCCCTTGTAGATCGCCCGCACCAGCGCGCCCGTCTCCACCTCCGCCGAGCGGATCGACTCCAGCGCGTGCGGCCAGATGGGGCTGGCGTCGGAGTTGCGGAAACTTTGCTCCAGCAGCGCCCAAAGTTGCTCGCTGCTGAGCGTGGTCTCGATGGTATGGTCGAAGGTGATGCGCATCACTCTGGCCGGTGAGATATCACGCAGCTCAGCATGTCTGAAACCGTCTTGGCCAGAATGGGATCCACCGCAATCGACGCGCAGGTGGGGCCGGCGTCCGAACTTGGGCTGTGTAACGCCTGAGTTGCCTGCACGACCCAGGGGACCGCAATCTTTGCCGAAACCTTGCCCGTGTTGATCACGAGATCGAACGCGGTGGCGTCGTTCCAGCGCACCTTGTAGAACGACTCGATGAACGCGGTCCGCCCCTTGTCGGCCTCCAGGACATTCAGCACGTCGGCATAGCCTCGCAGGATGGCAAAGCCGCTGCGCCCGACGATCACGGTGTTGCCGTGTTGCGCCAACGCCGGAACGATCTGGTTCAGCATCAGGACAATCTGCTCCCTGCGCTGCTCGCGCTGGGCGTTGAAGCGCTCCCAGAAGCTAGGCAGCCGCTCGTACTCCTTGTCGAACTCCACCAGGCCATATTCGCTGAGCAGCGCGCCGATCAACTCCTTGCCGACCAGATGATAGCCTAGTGACTGGGCAACTCTCTCGGCTATCCAGTCGCCGTCGCTGCCATACTCTCGAGAAATCGTTATGACTGCCATCGTGCCACCTCCATCTGAAGCGGGCCGACCGGAAGACGGGGGTCGCAAGACCCTCGTATTTGGCTTGATTCTACTACAGATCAGGTGAGAAAGCAATCCCCGCGCTTTGGGCTGGACAATGAATTTGACCGTAACGTTATTCTGAGATAGAATCAAGTTCGTTCTGTTACAAAGTCCGTACACGCGTTGGATCCTAACCTCAGAGAGGAGGTGATCGAACACTCCGATCCCCCCTATTCATACGCTGACACCGTTCGATGTCGTCTGCTGACGATAATTTTCTGCTAGATTTCTCTGGAGGAGAAACCATGTCTCTCAAGAACCCTAAGGCAGTGTTGTTTTTGGTTTTGATCGTGGCTATGCTGGCCGTGGCAGGTTGCCCGGCGCCGGCTGCCACTCCGGTGCCTGCAGGCGACGCGCCGGCCGCGGACGTGCCAGCCGCCAGTGGCGGACCGCAGGTCGGCATCATCCTGCCGACCAAGGATGAACCCCGCTGGCTCCAGGACGAAGCCCGTTTCAAGGAACTCCTTGCTACTGCGAACGTTCCGGTCGAGATCCTCTTTAGCCAGGGCTCTTCGGCCACCGAGATGTCCAACGTCGAGTCCCTGCTGACCAAGGGCGTCAAGGTGATCATCCTTACCCCGCAGGACGGCGCAGCAGCAGCAGCGGCAGCAGACGCGGCCAGGGCCGCCGGCGCGAAGGTGGTCTCCTACGACCGCCTAATCCTCGGCACTGACGCGGTTGACTACTATGTGACCTTTGACAGCAACGCCGTGGGCGCTGCCCAGGCCCAGTACCTGGTCGACAAGGCCACCGGCGCCGGCAACCCGCTCTACCTCTATGCCGGCGCGGCCTCCGACAACAACGCCTTCCTCTTCTTCGAGGGCGCCTGGCAGGTGCTGCAGCCCAAGATCGCCGACGGCACTTTCGTCATTAAGAACTCCGCCGAGGCCACTGCCCTGGCGGACAAGCTGACCCTGACCCGTGACGAGATGGCCAGCATCATTGGCCAGATCACCACCAACTGGGACTTCAACACGGCCAAGGGTCTGGCTGAGTCCAACCTGACCACGGCCACGGCGGCTGATAAGGGCAACGTGTTCATCCTCGCCCCCAACGACGGCACCGCGCGCTCCATTGCCGACACCTTCGCGGCAGACACGGACGTCACGAGCTACGTCATCACCGGCCAGGATGCGGAGAAGGCGTCTGTCCAGTACGTCATCGACGGCAAGCAGTCGATGACCGTCCTGAAGGACACCCGCACGCTGGCCCAGGATGCCATTACCGCGGCGCTGGCGTTCCTCGCCGGCCAGATCCCTGCGCAAACGACCACATACAACAACCAGGCGATCGATGTACCGGCCAAGCCGTCCGAGGTGATCTCGGTCGACAAGGACAACGTCAAGGCGGCCATCATCGACTCCGGTTACTATCCCGCCAGTGACTTCACCGGCATCCAGTAAGCAGTAAGCTGAAACCATCAGTTCACACAGGAATAGCGGTGATTTCGGTCATCGCTATTCCTGTACTTAGGAATGGGCCGCCGGAGGTGCTATGACCACACCTATCCTGGAGATGAAATCCATTACCAAGACTTTCCCCGGTGTGAAAGCCTTGGACAATGTCAGCTTTCGCGTCGCTCAAGGGGAGATCCACTGCCTGGTGGGCGAGAACGGCGCAGGCAAGTCCACCCTGATGAAGGTGTTGAGCGGGGTCTGGCCTTACGGCAGTTATGACGGCGACATCCTGTTTGGCGGCGAGGTCCAGAAATTCAAAGGCATCGCGGACAGCGAACGGGTCGGCATTGCCATCATCTACCAGGAGTTGGCGCTCTTC
>JBFYTD010000096.1:0-7633 GCA_041300885.1 Anaerolineae bacterium
TTCCGATCTCGCCGGCCGCCGCCGCGTGCTGGAAGGCCTCCAACTCCAGGTCGTTGGCCTCGTACCAGACGCTGGCCCGGATGTGCAGGCTGGCAATGTCCTCAGCCGCCAGCTGCTGGTGCAGCCGCTGGCGCAGCAGCTCGCCGAAGAGGTGGTGATAGCGATACCAGCGCCGCTCGTCGTCCAGCGGGACGATGAACAGGTTGGCGCGTTCGAGGGAGGCCAGGGTATCCTGTCCGGCAGCGGCGCAATCCTCCAGGACGGCATCGCACAACGGCCCGCACAGCCGGTCGAGGATCGCGCTGCGCAGCAGGAAATCCTGCACCCTGGCCGGCTGGCGCTGCAAGACTTCCTCCACCAGGTAGTCCAGCACGAAGCGGTGGCTGCCGCTGAAGGTCTCGACGAAGGCGGCGGTGTCCGTGCGCCCCTGCATGGAGAGCGCTGCCAGTTGCAGGCCGGCAATCCAGCCCTCGGTGCGGGCCTCCAGAGCCGTAATTGCGAGGGCAGAGAGGTTCAGGCCCATGGCCTCGTTGAGAAACTCGGCCGCCTCGTCCGGGGTGAAGCGCAGGTCGGCGGCGCGCAGCTCGGTCAACTGGCCGCGGGCGCGCAGGCGGGCCAACGGCAGCGGCGGGTCCTCGCGGGTGGCAATGACCAGGTGCAGATGGGGCGGCAGGTTGTGCAGCAGAAAGGCCAGGGCCTGGTCGACCACCGGCGCATCGACGGCGTGGTAGTCGTCCAGGACGAGGATCAGGCGGTCGGGCAGGGCCGCGATGTCGTTGAGCACGGCCGTCAGGATCGCCTCGGGTGGCGGCGGCTGCGGGGCATGGAGCGCGGCCAGCGCGCCCTGTCCCACGGACGGAGCGACCGTTTGCAGCGCGGCGATCAGATAGGCCAGGAAGCGGGTCGGGTCGCTGTCCCCTTCGTCCAGCGACAGCCAGGCGACCGGCAGCGCCCTCACCCCTGGCCCCTCTCCCAGGGGGAGAGGGGAAAGCGACACGGGGCGAGGGGAAGCTTGCAGGGCCGCAATCCATGCGCTGACCAGGGTGGTCTTGCCCCAGCCGGCCGCGGCCGAGATGAGGGTCAGCTTGCCGTCCAGGCCGGCGTCGAGCCGCTCGATCAGCCGCGGGCGCGGCACAACCCTGGACCGGGGCGCCGGCATGTACAATTTCGTGGCTAAGATTGGCGTGGACATGGCGCCGTTATCCTGGGCTACACGCTGGGGTAATCGATGTCCTCTTTCTTGAAAGCCTCCCAGTCCAGGTGCTCCTGAGGATCGGCGCGATACCGCTCGCTTTCCGCCAATGCCTCGGCCAGCAACAGGCGATCTCCCTCGGGGTCGTCAGGGCCTTCGTGGGACCAATCGTCGACTATCGAGGATGGAAGCTGCTGCATCACACGCGCAAACTCCTCATGGACAGCCTCTTTGACTACGCGCCGGATCAGGGACTCCATCTCGTTCAGGCTCAGGGTTGTGGTGAACTGTGGTGTTGCCATGCTGGTGCGATGCCTCCAATCTCCAGGCTGCTCAATCGAATCTTGCGCTGCATCGGCCGGCATTATACCACACGAGCAACGGGAACACGACCTGGCGTCTTGCCGAGCTTAGCACAGGGTCCTACGCCTTGCTCCGCAAGAGCTTCTTCCAACGCCGCTGGCGGTGACGATAGAAAACGTGGGCAAATGCCCAGACCACCCCGGTCAGCAGCCCGGCCCGGATTTCGATCTCGTCGCTGTAGTGCAGTTTGCCATCCCCAAACGGCTGAAACCGGATGGTGTGATTCCAGACCGGCGAGAGCGCGCCGCTTTCCTTGCTCTCGATAAGGTTCGCGACCCGGTCGATGGTGACCAGTGTGATGCGGTGTTCTCCAGCCGGCAAGAAGCCGAACAGGGACAGCCGCAACGTGTAGGTCTTGCCCACGACCCAATCGCTGTCGAGATCGCCTGCCACCAGCGGCTCGAAATGCAGCAGCGGCGCGGACACAAAGCGCAGCGAGGCCGGGCGGCTGATTTCATCCCAGAGTTGTTCAGCCGTACAATCGAAAACCGTCGAAATACGCGCCAACATTTGTCAGGTCCTGTTGGGTTGCCCAAAGCGCTTCAACACCCGCAGCGCCCGCAGCGTGTTCCAGCGGCTGGGCTGGCCGGGGGTCTCCATGTCGAAGTGCACCTGGCCGGCATGTTTGGCCTGCAACGGCCAGGCGCCATCCTTGCGCCGCTTCTGGAGTAGCACATCCAGCGCGTCCTGCATGCGGGGATCGTAATCCGCGCCAACGCTCCTGAAATAGTCCAGCGCGCGCAGAATGTCGTAGAACCAGCGCGAGGGGAAAGACAGCATCAAGAAACTGGGGTTGATGATCGCGCCGCTGCGGTCGGAGCGGAACAGGCGGTGTTGCAGCACGAACTCCCGCGCCTGGTGGTCGATAGCGTCCAGCTCGGCCGCGCGATAGGCGTAGCCGTGGCTCAGATATTCGTGGATCCCCTCCAGCACCGAGATGGTCGAGTGCAGCGAGCTGTGGACGGCGCCATGCTGGTTGGATTCGCAGTTGAAGCCGCCGTCGGGCATCCGTACGCCGATCAGAAAGTCCACCACGGATTGCAGGGGCGCGGTAGGCGTCCCAAAGTAGGCGGCGTAGTTGAGGACCATGCCGTTGACGCAGACATCGCTGTTCTCGACGGTCTTCGCCGGGTTGACGCCGCCGTCGGCTGACTTGTGCTGCGCCAGGACCTGACCAATGCTCTCACGGATCTGGAGATGGTCCGGCGCAATGCCCAGGTGCCTCAGGTCCAGCAGCGTGTAGTGGGTCGAGATCCACTTGGGCTGGTAGAAGCCCCGGCCCCAGTGGCCATCGGGCCGGCGCGCGGCCAGGAACTGCGCGCCCCAGCCCTCGACTGCAATGCGCGCCTGCAGATCGGAGCGCTCCTCATCCAGCAGGTCGCGATGCACTTGGTACTGGATGGCCACATCGCCTGCTAACAGCCAGTCAATGAGATCGTTTGGGATCGAAACCGGCGTCATGCCAGCCTCCTTATCGGTTGAGGTCAGTCTTCACGCAGAAACGCCAGCAGATCCTGCCTGAACTGCCTGCCCGCCGCCGGATGGCCCATGCCGGGGTACAGGATCAGCTGCGCGTTGGGGATGCCGGCGGCGGTCTCGCGCAAGAGCGCGGGCGTGTAGAACGGGTCGCGGTCGCCCGCGATGACCAGGGTTGGCGCTGCGATCCGCGCCAGTTGCTGCTGGAAGCTGAACTGATCCTCGGCCAGGATGGTGATCACCAGGTCGGAGGGATCGGCGGGCTTGCTCAAGGACAGGAGCGTCGATGCCAGCCCGGCCTGCAAGCGGCCCAGCAGGCTTGGGCCCAGCATGAAGCGCAGCAGAACCGCCCACGCCTCCCGCCAGCGGCGCTGGCCCGCTAGCCGGGCCACCTCCAACTGCGCCGCCCTGGCCGGGTCGCTCAACCTGTGGGCGCTGGAGTGGATCACCATCCGGCGCACAACGTGAGGATGGTCGGCAGCCAGGGGTTGGACGATGGAGCCGCCGGTCGAGATGCCGATCACGTCCACCGGGCCGCCGAACTCCTCGCGGATCATCGGGGCGTAGTCGGCAGCCATGTCGGCCAGCGTGTAGCCCTGGGGCAGCCCCGGCCTGCGCAGCACGCTGAACACAGTGTAATCCTCGCCCAGGAAGCGGTACATGGAGGTCGCCAGGCCAGGCTGCGGCTTATTCTCGAAAGTCAAGCCCTGGACGACGACCAGCGGGCGCGGCCCGCGGCCCAGACGGTTGTAGGGCAGGCCGCTGGGGAAGTAACCTGCGTTCTTGGTCATGCTCCTCATGGCTGGTTTGCCTGTATCCAACACCGTCCGTGGGTTGGTTTCATCTCGCTCACGCCGCCGGCTGTGAGCCTTGCGGCGATGGCGTCCGCGCGCCCTCGGCCCAGCGCATCAGCGCCAGCGCGCCCAGCCCGAAGACGGCAAAGCCCAGCACCAGCGGCGTCACCGTGCCATTGTAGGCCTGGCCGATGGCCGCGCCCAGCGGCGTGGCCACCAAGGTCGACAGCGAGCCGACCACCGCCGCCCCTACGCCGGCGATGTGGCCCAGCGGCTCCATGGCCAGCGCGTTCATGTTGCCGAACAGTATGCCAATGCAGAAAAAGCTGGGCATCAGGTAGGCCATGAACAGCCAGAGCGGCGGCTGCCCACCCGTAGCCAGGGCGACGCCCACAAACACTACCGACAGCGCGCACAGGGTGAGCAGCGCCGTGCGCAGCAGGGTGCGCATGCCATAGCGCATCACCAGCCGGCCGTTGACAAAGGATGCCAGGCCGATGGCCAGCGCGTTGATAGCGAAGAAGAGGGGAAAGAGCGTCCCCAGCCCGTACTGAAACTGGAAGATCTGCTGCGCCGAGCTCAGGTAGCCCTGCAATGCCGCCGCGATCAGGCCGGCCATCAGCGTGTAGCCCAGCGCGATGGGGTTGGCCAGCACCTCGCGCACGGCGCGGCCAACGCGCGTCGCCGAAAACGGCGCGCGCCGCGCCGCAGGCAAGGTCTCAGGCTGGCGCAGCGCAAACCACAGCAGCGAGATCACGCCCAGGATGAACAGCACCACGAAGATAGCGCGCCAGTCTGCGACCAGCAGGATCGCCTGGCCCAGGCTGGGCGCGATGACCGGCACCAGGATGAAGACGACCGTGATGAAGGACATCACCTGGGCCATGGCGCGGCCCTCGAAGCGGTCACGGATCAGCGCCATGGAGACGCCGCGCGGCCCGGCTACACCCAGTCCTTGTATGAGCCGCCCCGCCAACATCATGGGAAAGCTGACGGCAAAGATCGACAGCAACGAGCCGGCGAAGAAGACCGCGTAGCCCAGGTAGATGGCCCGCTTGCGCCCGATGCTGTCCGAGAGCGCGCCATAGAAGAGCTGGCCCACGGCCAGCCCCAGAAAGATCATGGTCAACACCAACTGGTTGTCGTTATCGCGCTGAACGCCCAGCTCTGCGCCGATGTCCGACAGCGCGGGCAGCATCAGGTCGATAGACATGGCGACCAGCGAGGTCATCAGCGCCATCAGCGCCACGAACTCCCCCAGGCGCGGGCCGGCTGCGGGTCTCGGATTTGACATGGTGGTGAACCGTCCATTGTGTACGGATGAAGGGCGTTGCCCAGCCTGATTGTACTTACATCTCCCCCAACGCCCGAATTGAGCGCAGAACTACCACGATCTCTGGCAGATGCGACCGCGCTTCACAGCCCGTGGGCCAGGACGTTGTGATAGACATGAGGCGAGACGTGAGCGCCCCATTCCACACGAAGACGGGGAGCAGCAACCAGAAGCAGTTGAGCCACCAACTCGGCGCTCTCTCGTTCGGCGATCACGCCCGGCGATCCCACCACGTAGCGGCTATAGACATCCAGGATCACATAGAGATAGTAATAGGTCCACTTGCCAGGACCGTGAAGCTTGGTGACACCTGCACTTGCAGCGCAGGTGCAAGTGTGTCCCAGCTCCACAGTTGGTTCGGGCCGGTGGCCAGCAGTTCCGGCTTGGTGTAGGTCGGATGCTGCAACTGGTTGCGGCGTTCGCGTATCTCATCATGCTCTGCCAAGATGCGATACATCGTGCGCCAGTAGCAGAGATAGCGACCTTCGTCCAGCAGCGTGGCATAGATTTCACGTGGCGTCTTGTCCCGGAAAGCCTCGCTGTTCAGCACATCTCGTATCTCAGCACGCTCTTGTTCGCTCAAGGCACGCGGCGGTGACGGACGTAGTTTGGCTGGAGGCGCTTCGACAGCAACCTTACGCTCTCGGTACACCTGGCTCCGTGAGACACCCAGCGCCGTGCAGGCCACCTGCACGCCTTGGCTTTCGGCCAGTTGCTCTGTGGCTGCGATCAGGGCTGACCGTCGTTGGTCGCTGTCGCCAGCCCAAGCAGCAAGGAGAGTTTTTTTTGGACCTCAATGATGACCTCGGCTTGCGCCAAGCGCGTTTGTAGACGCTCATTCTCGCGCCGCAGCTTGGCGATCTCTTCCGCCTGCGGATCGACTTTCGGCCCACGCCTCTGTGGAGCTAGCGCTTGTAGCACACCACGTTGGCGTTGCTTGCGCCACTGGTCCAGATGAGACGAGTAGATACCCTCACGCCGCAACAGGGCGCCGACTTCGCCATGACTCGTGCAGGCGTCGGCCTCCGCCAGGATGCGCAGTTTTTGCTCGGCGCTGAAAGTGCGGCGCATGGCCTTGGGCACAACTTCCGGGTTTGACTGCACTGCCGGCGAGTGGCCGTTCGGTGATCCGTTCTTGCTGACTTGGACAGATTGTTTGTGCGACATCTTCTTAACTCCTTCGGTGTCCGTGAAGCAGAACATGAGTTCCACAGCCTGGCCGAGAGACTCATGGCTCGTCTTGCACAAACGCGCGAGAGGAACGAATGACCCATGAATGCCAACCCAGTTGTCCTGATCACAGGCGGCGGACGGGGCTTGGGACGGGCCTTTGCCCTGGCACTG
This sequence comes from Anaerolineae bacterium, assembly GCA_041300885.1. Taxonomy (GTDB): domain Bacteria; phylum Chloroflexota; class Anaerolineae; order JAAEKA01; family JAAEKA01; genus JAAEKA01. Next base: position 6,503 of record JBFYTD010000096.1, read on the forward strand.
GCCCAGACCGGCGCTCAGGTGGCCGTGACCGCGCGCTCCGAGTCCGAATTGGCCCAAACGGTGGCGTTGATCGAGCAGGCCGGCGGTCGTGCGCTGGCGCTGCCGGCCGATGTCACCGATCAACACGCCGTTGCGCGCGTCGTGGCGGCCACCGAGAGCCAGCTTGGCCCGATTGACGTGCTGATCAACGGCGCGGGCAGGTTCCAGGCACTGGGGCCGGCTGTGCAGGTTGACCCCGACGACTGGTGGCGCGAGGTCGAGATCAACCTGCGCGGTCCCTTTCTGTGCGCCCACGCCGTCCTGCCGGGCATGATGGCGCGGCATCGAGGCCGTCTCGGCCTACGGCGTCAGCAAAACGGCCTTGATTCGTCTCACTGAGACGCTGGCGATCGAGACCCAGCCCTACGGTATCGCCGTCCTGGCTGTCGGCCCCGGCACTGTGCGCACGCCGATGAGCGACTACGCCGCCACTTCGCCCCAGGTGCGGGAACGCGCGCCACAGGTTCAGCAATGGTTTCAGCAGGTGTTTCAGGAAGGGCTTGACACGCCTATGGAGCAGGCGGTCGAATTGGTGGTCGCGCTGGCGTCGGGTCGAGCCGATGCGCTGTCAGGGTGTTTTTTGGACGTTGACGACGACCTGGAAGAGTTGATCGCGCAAGCGGAAGCGATCCGGCGCGAGCAGCGTCTGATGCTACGTCTGCGCACGGTATGAACGGATGGGCTTGGTGCGTGAACGAACGATGATAGGGTTCGAGAGAACTACTGCGTCGTAGACGCAAAGCGCGCCTCGTACACCACGTGATAGCGATCGTACAAGGTCACGATCAACGTCAGCAGCAGCACGAAGAAGAGGGTGACTTGCAGATTGCGCGCGCCGCCGCTTTGGCGCAGCAGGAAGTCGGCCACCAGGACTGCCAGCTCGGTGCGGGGCATGGACTGCTCGGCGGCGACGATGACGCCGATGCCCCGCAACAGAAACAGGACGCCGAGTCCCAGCAGAACGCCGCCAGCCAGTCGCTCCGGCGCCTTGCCGGCCAGCCGTTCCTGCACGGCATCGGCGTCGATGCTGGCCATCAGCCCGATCAACGTGTACACGGCCAGCGCCAGCAGCACCAGGTAGATCAGCAATGG
>JBFYTD010000097.1:0-6812 GCA_041300885.1 Anaerolineae bacterium
CCGCTGGATCACGCCGGCCCTCCGCAGGTAGTCGAAGCCGTTGTACAGCCCCAGCAGCATCGTGCCGTGGCCCACCGGCGTGATCACCCAGTCGGGCGCTTGCTGGCCGAGCTGTTCCCAGATCTCGAAGGCGACGGTCTTGGCGCCTTCTAAGAAGAAGGGGTTCCAGACGTGACTGGCATAGTAGCTGCGCCTCGCCTCTGCTTGCACAGCTTCCGTGGTGGCCGAGCGCGGGCCGGGTACCTGGACGAGACGGGCGCCGTAGAGCGAGATCTGTGCGGTCTTGGCCGGCGGCGCGCTGGCTGGCACGTAGATGCTGGCCGAGATGCCGGCTGCCGCCGCGTAGGCTGCGACTGCCGCGCCTGCATTCCCAGACGAATCTTCCACCACATGAGTTACGCCCAGATGCCGAATCTGTGTCAACATCACGGCCGCGCCGCGGTCTTTGAAGGAGCCGGTGGGGAAAAGGAAATCGAGCTTGAGGTGCAGCCGGCTGGCCGCGTCGTCCACCGGCAACAGCGGCGTGCGCATTTCGCCCAGACTGACCGGTCGAGCCGCTGCCGGCAGCGGCAGCGCCTCGCGGTAGCGCCACAGGCCTGCCGGCCGCTGGCGCATGGTCTCCCAGGGGAAGCTGGCCGGCATGTCTACATCCAGCAGGCCGCCGCACGGACAGGCCCAGATGGGTAGGGACAAGGGATGGGCCGCGTTGCAGGCCTGGCAACGCAGCACAGCAGGGTAGTTTTGGTCGTTTCCTTGCATGGTGAGAGCCAATTTTCATCTGCGTGGTTTTGCAGTACAATTATCATACCACAGCGGCGCCGGCAGCGCATAGAATATTGCTCACCGTTGGTGCGACCAACTGTGCCTGCGTGGGCTTGAGGAGGCAGCATGCAAGCCGAACGAGTACTGGAGACCTGTTTGTACGCCGAGAATCTGGCAGAGACAGCGGCTTTCTACACCGATGTCTTGGGCTTGGAGGCATTTGCACGCGTCGATGAGCGCCACGTGTTCTTCCACTGCGGCAACGCCGTGCTGCTGCTGTTCAATCCTTCTCAAACCCGACAGGCTGCTGGCTCCGTGCCAGCACACGGCGCGTTGGGTCCTGGCCATGTGGCCTTCGCCATGGCGCCGCAGGCGATCGACACCTGGCGGGAGCACCTCCAAGAACATAACGTGGCAGTCGAGGCGGAGATTGCCTGGCCGAGCGGCGGCAAGTCGCTCTACTTGCGCGATCCCGCCGGCAACAGTGTGGAGCTTACTACGCCCAGGACCTGGGGGTTCGACGACCTGATTCTGGATGGACACCTCGATTATCGCAGGATGCTCAACCTGCTGCCGGTAGGGGTCTGCCTCGTGGAGCCTGAAACCGGTGAAGTTTTTCTAGCCAACGACACCGCCGCCTGCATTCTCGATGTCAGCGATGCACGGGACCTGGTTGGGCGTTCGGTGCTGGACTTCGTGCAGCGCAGCCGGCGTCATCAGATCCGCGATTACTTCCGACGGGTGGTTGCCGCAGCGGTCCAACCTGAGTTCTTTCACGAACGCCTGGAGCTGGCCAGCGGCCGGCAGGTGGACCTGGAGATCGCCAGCGGTTATTTGAACCTGGCAGGACGTTCGGTGATCCAGGTGGCCTTTCGTGATATCACCGATCGCGCCGAGGCGGAGGCAGCGCTGCGCGAGAGCGAGGCGCTCTTCCGCAGCTTGGCCGAAACTACGGAAGCCGCCATATTTCTGTTTCGCGGCGCCTATAATATCCACGTTAACGCGGCCGCTTGTCGGATCACCGGTTTCGACTACCATGAGCTGGTGGCGATGCCCTTCTGGCAGATTCTGCATCCTGACTTTCGCGATCTGGTGCGGGAACGTGGTTTGGCGCGGCAGCAAGGGCAACAAATCGATTCCCAATATGAAGTTGCTATCCTGACTAAAGGCGGCGAGACCCGCTGGTTGCAGTATTCTGGTAATACCATCGAATACCAAGGGCAGCCGGCTGTGCTGGGCACGGCTATCGACATCACGGCGCGCAAGGAGATCGAGCAGGCGCTGCGGGCAAGCGAGGCTCGGTTTCGTACGCTGGCCCAGGTCTCGCCTGCCAGCATTACCGTTCACATCGATGACCGCGTGGTCTATGCCAATCCTGCTGCTTCTGAATTGACCGGTCTGAGCAGAGAGGAGTTACTGGAGACCGATTTTTGGAGTATGCTGCACCGCGATTCAGTCGAAACCATGCAGCGAGCCTACGAACGGATGGACCGTGGCGAGTCGATGTCCGACCTGAAGTTACAGGTCACGACCAAGCAGGGCGCTACCAAGTGGATCGAAGTCAACTGGTCCCCCTTTGATCAGCAGGGCAAGCTCGCCTGGATCATCACAGGCTACGACATCACTGCGCTGGTAGAGTCCGAGCACGTGCTGCGCGCCAACGCCGAGCGCATGGAGGAGCTGTCCAGGCGTCTGGTGCAGGTGCAGGAAACCGAACGCCGCGCTATCGCCCGTGAGTTGCACGACGAGGTGGGCCAGACGTTGACTGCGCTTAACATTCGTCTGGACCTCGCGTCGCGGGCCGGCGCGGAGGAGCAGGCGCTGCAACTGGCAGAGACGAAACGGCTGGTCGATGAACTGACCGAGCAGGTGCGCCGCATGTCGCTGGACCTGCGGCCGCCCATGCTGGACGATCTGGGATTGCTGCCCACACTGCTGTGGTATTTCGACCGCGTTGCCCAGCAGTATGGTTTGCAGATCGCGTTCGAGCGGCATGGTATCGAGCGGCGCTTCGCTGCCGGCATCGAGACCGCCATCTTTCGGATCGTGCAGGAAGCGCTGACCAACGTCGCCCGCCATGCCCAGGTGCAGACCGCCTCGGTGCGCCTGTGGGCTGACTCTGCCACCATCAGCGCCCAAATCGAAGACAAGGGTCAGGGATTTGACAATGGGGTCGTCCTGAGCGGCAGCAATACCAACGGGCTGCGAGGCATGCGGGAACGGGCGCTGTTGCTGGGCGGCAAGCTGGTAATCGAGGCGCAGCCGGACGGCGGCGTCTGCATAACGGCGCTCCTGCCGCTGTCTGGAGCGCGTCATCCGTAGAGGGAGCTTTGTGCCATGATACGAGTCGTGTTGGCTGACGACCACGGCATTGTTCGCCAGGGGGTGCGCACCTTGCTGGAGGAACAGCCCGACATCCTGGTAGTTGGCGACTGCGAAGACAGCGCCCAGGCGCTGGCCCTGGTGCAGCGCCTGCGTCCCGACGTGCTGGTAGCCGATCTGACCATGCCTGATCTGGTGGGGTTGGACCTGATTCAGCGGGCGCGCCAATCGATCCCTTCGCCTCAGGTGGTGGTGCTGTCGATGCACAACAACGTCGCCTATGTTGCCGAGTCACTGCGAAGGGGCGCGATTGGCTATGTTGTCAAGCAAGCCGACATTCGTGAGCTGGTCTCGGCCGTGCGGTCAGCCGCCATTGGGCAGCGTCACCTGAGTCCTGGCATCGACGAGGCGGGCGTGCGTGAGTACCTGCGCATGTCCTCGGCGGCGCCTATTGACCCGCTTGAGAAGCTGTCGGCGCGCGAGCGGCAGGTGCTGGGCTGGGTCGCCAAGGGCCAGACGAATGCCGAAATCGCAGCAAACCTGGGATTGAGCCGGCGCACGGTCGAAACCCATCGCGCTAACATGATGCGCAAACTGGGACTTGAGTCGCACGCTGATGTGATCCGCTTTGCCCTGCGCCGAGGCCTGCTGCCTATCGAAACGTAGCAGATTGTCATCGCATTGTAATAAAACCTACGTATTGATACGGATAGCATTCCAGCACGGCATATGCTATACTTTTCTCACAAGAGGTTGGTTTGGGTTTGCAGTGAGGCGACACATTGCGGCCCGTCAGGCCGGGGAACCAACCGATCGCGCTGCCGGGGAAGGAGTGCGCGATGGCGAGGACAGACAAGCAGTCTGTCCTCGCTCCTTTTATTTTCCACCTCGCGGCTCTGGCCGGTCTCCTGACCGAGCCCGCCCGACCACCCCATGCTCTGGCCGGTCTCCTGACCGAGCCAGCCCGACCACCCTATGCTCTGGCCGGTCTCCTGACCGAGCCAGCCGCCGATTGTTGGCAGATCGCCGTCCATGCTATAATCCCACCTCACCCGTCGCGCAATGCATTGCATTTTCAAACTAACACTTCCCTGGAGGCGCTCCCTTCATCGTGCCAGGCTTTCATGTCCGTGACCATGTCGACCAAGCCCTGCCAGCCAGTCGTCATCACCGCAGACTCCTGCTGGGGCTGCTGCTGGCGTTGCTAGGGCTGCTGGCGGTGGCCCTCATCGTGCTGCGCCAGCCGTCGGTGACGGTTGGCCCCCAGCAGACCGTCGTCACCGTCAACCCCAAGATGGGAGTTCATACTCGCCTGACCGATGAGGTGGAGGAGTGGAAGATCAAACGCACGCTGGAAATGGTGCGCGAAATGGGCGCGCCGTGGATCGTCGAGTACTTCCCGTGGGCATACGTCGAGCCGGATCGGCCCGGCCAGGGCCAGTGGGAACACAGCGACATGGTGATCCGTCACGCCAGCGCGCAGGGCCTGCAGGTCATCGCCCGGCTGGGCTTCGTACCTCAGTGGGCGAGACCCAAAGACACATCGCCGCTCTACCTGGAGGAAGACAACTACGCTGCCTTCGGCGATTACGTCTATCAATTCGTCCAGCGTTACGGCGCCGACGTGAGTCACATCATCATCTGGAACGAGCCCAACCTGAGCTTGGAATGGGGCTACCGGCCGGTGGACCCGGCCAGCTATGTCGAGATGCTGCGGGTGGCCTACACGCGTGCCAAGGAGGCCAACCCCGCCGTGCAAGTGTTGGGCGGCGCGCTGGCGCCGACGTTGGCCCCGCCTGGCAGCGAGTGGGGCATGGACGACCTGCACTATCTGCAAGCTATGTACGACGCGGGCGCCGCGCCCTACTTCGACATCCTGGCCGCGCACGCCTACGGCGGCAAGTTTCCACCCGACGAGCCGGCCGCGGCCGACGCGATCAACTTCGCCCGCACTGAGCTGCTGCGTGAGGTTATGGTGCGCAACGGCGACGGCGCCAAGCCGATCATGATCACCGAGGGGGGCTGGAACGATCATCCCCGTTGGACGCGTGCGGTGCGGCCCGGCCGGCGCATCGAGTACACCCTGGCTGCCTACGACAAGGCGCTGACCGACTGGCCCTGGCTCGAGGCCGTGGCGCTCTGGGCCTTCCGCTACCCTGCGCCGGCTCGCACCTACCAGGACTATTTTACCTTTGTCACCCCCGACTTCCAGCCCAAGGCGATCTACCTGGAGGCGCAGCGCTATGCCCAGGGCAAAGAGAACTAAGTTGCGCCAGCGCTGGTTGGTTATGGCAGGTGTCGCCGTCGTGTTGCTGCTTGCGGTGGTTTTGCTGCTGTGGCAGACCGTCGGCATCGCGCGCGATCGCGTGTGGGATCAGATCCAGACCAGCGGCCAATGGCTGGTGGGCATGGACCCCAGCTTTCCGCCTTTTGAGGACCTGGACGATGCCGGCCGGCCGGTAGGCTTTGACGTGGATCTGGCCCGGGCCATCGCCGCGTATTGGGGCGTGGAGGCGCAGATCGAAGGCCTTGGCTTCGACGGTCTGGTGGACGCGGTGCAAGCCGGCCGCCTCGACAGCGCCATCTCCGCCCTGCCCTATCAGCCAGAGCGCACGCAGGATGTGGCTTTCTCTGACCCCTACTTCGAGGCCGGGCTGGTGCTGGTGACGCCGGTGGGCAGCAGCGCAATCGTGTCGTTGGACGCGCTGGCGGGCCAGCGGCTGGCTGTGGAGTGGGGTTCCGAGGGGGACGTGCAAGCCCGCCTGCTGCGCCGCCGCTTCCCCGATCTGGTTCTGCTGCCCAGCGACACGCCTCAGGCCGCGCTGCTGGCCGTGGCTGAGGGCCAAGCCGACGCCGCGCTGGTCGACCACATCAGCGCCTTGCAGTTCACGGCCAACGACGCCCGTCTGGCCATCTCGCCCCAAGTCATAGTCTCTGATCCCTACGTCATCGTCCTGCCGCGCAGGGCGCCCGTTTTGCAGCAGAAGGTGGGTGAAGCGCTGCAGGCTTTGCGGGCCGACGGCACCCTCGATGCACTGACAGCCCGCTGGTTCGGAGCAACACAGGATTGACCGTAGCGCAATCCGCCGGATTGCGTTGGGATGATGAGCCAGGACTCGCAATCCAGCGGATTGCGCTACGAATAAACCCACCCGCTACACCTGCTCAGGCCCGTCTGTGCGCAGCCGCCGAGCCTGTCCTTCTAATCCACACGCAGCTCCATCCACGTCGTTCGACCCGCCTCGACTACCACATCGACATAATACACCTTGCCGTTGATCGAGACCTCGACCTTGTAAGGCCCGGCCGGCAGGTCGGCCAGCAGGAAGTTCTCGCCCCAGGCGTCGTCCGGCCAGATCAGGCCCATCGCATCGACATAGGTGTAAGCGTAATAGCGGGGTGAGTTGAAGTCTGGTCCAGGGTAGAACAGGATGGGGACGTTGGGCAGGTGCCGGCCGTCAGTGGTCAGGATGCGCCCGGCGATGGTGCCATGTCCCTGCATCGGCTCCAGCCAGAACTCCGGGTTGCGTGTGTGGTCATAGTCGTTGCGGCCCACGCGCACTTCCACGTGGACATGCGGCCCCAGGGCGATGCCAGTGCTGCCGGTGGCGCCGACGCGCTGCCCGCGCGCCACCCGCTGGCCCACCTGCACGTCGACGCGGTCCATGTGGCCCAGCAGCACGAACACCGGCTGCTCGTCGTAGCGCCGCTCCAGCTCGATGATCACC
>JBFYTD010000098.1:0-6806 GCA_041300885.1 Anaerolineae bacterium
ACACGCCGCTCTTCCGATCTGCAACCTTGCTCAGTTGGCGCGCAGTTGGGACAAAAAAAGAGCCTGACCGAAAGGTCAGGCTCGGGCGCAGCGAAGCAGAAGCTACTAGCGCGATCCCTTCAGACCACCATTCTCATATACCAGGTACTGGAAGCTGCCCGGGAAGACGCCCACAGCGTAGACCGAGTAGGCGGTGAAGGGCTTCAGGGTCAGCATGGTGGGGCCGTAGACGGGCGCGCCGCCCAGCTCCAGGGTTACCTGCCAGCCGCCAGGGCGCAGCTCGGTGGCAATCTGGTCGCCGTTGGCGAAGCCAGGCACGCCGATGCGCGGGCCGCCGCCGAAGTAGTCACGGGCCACCACTACGTCCACCGCTGGGGCTGCCGCGGTGTGGTGGGCAATCAGGCGAGCCTGGCCGCGGCCGGTGGGGGAGAAGTCGTTGTCGAAAACGTTGGCCGTCGGGGCGCCCGTGGCCGTCAGGTGGGCGATGATGGTCTTGTTGTCGCCGTCGGCGAAGGTCAGGTCCACCGGGCCGATGGCCGCATCGCCGCCGCACATGCCGTCAGCAGGCGCGTGGACCGCAATGCTGTAGGTGCCGGCCGGCAGGTTCAGGGGGCCGGCGCGGGTGCCGAAGGTGAAGTTGGGCAGGGCGCAAGCGCCGTCCACCGAGACGTCGACGGGGAAGCCGTTGTCGCCGGGGATGCCGTGAATGACGTAGATGCTGGCGCCGTGGCCGCCAGCGGCCACGCCCGTGACGCCCAGGGCCAGCACGAGCACGAGGCTCAACAGGAACGGTAGCTTCTTCAACATGGTCTTTCTCCTTAGGGTTTCAAGATTGTGCCGATCAAACGATCAACCGTTGAACCAAAAATACCACAGTGAACAGCTTTTGTCAATACTCTGTTTATATCACGTTCACCAAACGGAAGATGTCCTACACAAAAACTGATCTGATTTTCAGCGAATTTTTAAGGTTATTTTGGCGGAAACTGTGGTACTATAGTGTTACATCATCGGTGCAGTAGAAAGCGAGACAGGGTCGGGTGTAGTGGCAGGCGAACTTCTCAGCCGGGTGGGCCGGCGCAGACCAGTCTCGCGGTCTGGCGGTCAGCGGCCCATCCCCTGTCCGTGGTCGTTATCATCCAGTCGTAAGGGTGCCCAGGCCAGCAGCCGTGAGTGGGGCCTTGACCCGATTGTTGTCGTTGTCGTTGTGGAGTCTGAACTTCTGGCGAGTGTCATCGCAGCCGTCATCGCAGCCCGCTCGTTCCCCCCCGAGAAGTTCAGCTTCGTGTGCAACCCACGACGTGATCCCGCCTATCGCTCCATTAGTTGCTGCCCCTGGGATCCTGCTGGGCGCCGGTCTAAAGACCGGCGCCCAGTTCTCTTTTTTGCGCTCAGTTGTCGCCCTCGATTCCAGCCCTGCCCGCAGCCGGTTGTGCGGCAAAGCGGTAGCCTACCCCCCATTCAGTGTGAATATAGTGCGGGCTGTTGGGAATCTGCCCCAGCTTCTGGCGCAGGTAGCGGATGTAGACCGAAAGCACGGCTGTGTCGCCGCTGTACTCCGAGCCCCAGGCCGTGGTCAACAACACCTCGTGCGGCACCACCTGGTCATGATGGCCGGCCAGGCAGGACAACAGGCGAAACTCGGTGGGGCTCAGCCGCACCACCTCGCCCCGGGCTGTCACCACCCCCGCCGCGGCGTCGATGCACAGAATCCCGTCGTCGTAGAGCGCGCCGTCCTGCGGGTGCTCGCGCACGCTGCGGCGCAGCACAGACTCGATGCGCAGGTCCAGCTCCCGTATGTTGAAGGGCTTCCTGATGTAGTCGTCGGCGCCCAACTGCAGGCCGCGGATGATGTCCGCTTGCTGCACCTTGGCCGTCAGCATGATGATCGGCACGTCAGAGACCTGGCGCAGGCGCTCGCACACCTGCCAGCCGTCCACATCTGGCATCATCACGTCCAGCAGCACCAGGTCAAACTCGCTCTCGCTGGCCAGGCGCAGCCCCTCAGCGCCGCCCGCGGCCGAGGACACACTGTAGCCGGCCACATCCAGGTGCAAACACAACAGCCGGTTGAGAGATGGGTCATCCTCAATCACCAAGATCTTCATCGAGTCCCTCCATAGTCAAAGGCAGCGTGAAGGCGAAGCGGCTGCCGCAGCCCGCCTCGCTCTCCAACCAGATCTGTCCGCCCATCTGCGCCACTGTGACGCGCGCCAGATAGAGCCCCAGCCCGTGGCCATAGACGCGCTGTGCATCGCCGGCATCGGCCCGATAGAAACGATCGAAGATGCGCGCCTGGCTCTGCACGGGAATGCCAGGCCCCCGGTCACAGACGGCCACCGTGGCGAAACCGGGCAGTTGCAGGTCGATGGTCAGCTCGATCGGCGTGCCGGGCGGCGCGTACTTCGTCGCGTTGTCGATCAACGCGTCCAGCACCCCGTGCAGCGCGCGCGCGTCGGCCAACACCCAGACCTCGGCCGGCGGCCGGCTCAGGCGCAGCATGTGACCGGCCAGAGAGCCGCGCCAATGGGCCACGATATCCTCCAGCAGGTAGGCGAGCGGCAGCGGCATCAACTCCAGCGCCTGTTCCTCCGTGCGCGCCAGCGCCACGATGCGATCGGCGAAGCCGGTCAGGCGCTCAGTCTGCGCTTGCAGCGTGGCCAGCAACATCGCCTCGTGGTCGCTGATTGAGTTGGACGCGCCCTCTCCGGCCAGCAGCATCTCGGTGGCGGTGTTGATGATGGACAGCGGCGTGCGCAGCTCGTGAGAGAAGGCCGCGATCAGCTCGCCCTGCATCTGCTCCAACTCCCATGCCTCGGTCACGTCGCGCATCAACACCACCAGTCCGCCTTCCTGGCCATCGCCCGCCGGCAAGGGGGACGCGTCCAGAGCGACCATCCGTTGTGTGCCCAGGCGCTGGCGCAGGGTCCACTCCGCCTCCACCACGCGCTGGCCCCCTGGCAGGGCGCGCATGAGATGGCAGCTTTCGCGGCAGAGGCCGCCCCTCTGGCAGCCCAGGACGTCGCACACCAGGTGGCCGGCGGCCTCCTCGGCGCGCCAGCCGGTCAGCGCCTCGGCGGCCGGGTTGAAGGCCATCACCTGACCATCGTGGCCGACGGTGAGCAGCGCGTCGGCGATGGAGGCGATGACTTCATCCGACTTGCGCTTCTCGCGCACGATCTCGCTGAACAGGCGGGTGTTGTCCAGCGCTACTGCGGCGTGGTCAGCCAGGCTGGCTACGGCGCGCAGCGCCTCCTCGCCGAAGGCCCGCGGCTGGTCGCTCTCCACCAGGATCAGGCCGAAGGTGTGGCCCGTCCGGCGGATGGGCGCCATCAGGCGCAAGCCGGGCCGGGGCAGCAGGCTGTAGAAGGAGTCGTCGTCGGCCGGGATGCGCAGGGGGTGTGGCGCATCGTGCGCCAGGCTGGTCGCGCGGCGGATGGTGTCGCTCTCCACCTGCACGTTCCAGGCGCGATAGACCACGTCCCCTCCGGGGGCCTCCGCGCTGACCAGGCCCACCTGGCCGCCGCTGATGGCCATCGCGCAGGCCATGGTCTCGTCCACAATGGCCTGAGGATCCACCGTGGCGTTGAGCTCGCGCGCGCTGCGCTGCAAGGCGGCCAACTGCTCCACGCGGCGCGCCAGGGTGTGGTCGGTGGCTGCGTAGCGCCCGGCCTGTTCCAGCGCAGTGGCCGCGGCCTCGGCCAGCCCGGCCAGAGCCGCGAAGTCAGCCTGTCCGAAGGCGCCGGTTTGGCGGTTGAGCAGCACCATCATGGCCAGCAGGCTGCCATCCCGGCCGGCCAGCGGCTGCGCCAGCAGCGAATGCAGCACCTGGCCGGCGCCGGTCAGCGGTAGGATGAAGCGGCGGTCGTCGGGCAGCCCGTCCAGAATCTGTGGCCGGCCCTGGTCGATCAGCCACTGGGCCAGGTTCAGCTTGCGCGCCTGCCCGGCGACAGGCGCACGCTGCAGGGCCTCGCCTTGCAGGCTGAAGGCCTCCCACTGGCCGTCCACCGGGTTGGGCGTCAACAGCGCCGCGCCGCGGGCCTGGCCGACGGCCGCAGCCTGCCTGAGCAGCAGCGCGGCCAGTTCCTCGCGCTCGACCGTGGCCTCCAACAGTGCGCCCCAGTCGCGCACTGCGCCGCTGAGGGCCTCGCGCGTGCGCAGAAAGCTGGCCACCGAGGCCGCCAGGTAGGCGGTGACTCCCAGCAGCAGCCCGTAGGCCAGCAGGTCGGTCAACAGCGGCCGGAAGGCGGGCGTGTTCCAGGCCGCGGCCAGGGCCGGCGTCAACGAGCTGGCGAAGAAGGCTGCGGTCAACAGCGCAGCCGCCAGGCCGCGACGGCTGTAGGCGGCTATCAGCACGGCCAACAGCGCCAGCCACCGGCTGGCCAACGTCGAGCCGGCGCCCTGGCGCGTCTCGAAAACCATCGCTGCCAGGACCAGAGACGCGCAGGCCAGCAGCAACACCAGAGCGAGATCGTGGCGAGCCGGCGGTCGGGGTGAGGCCCTGGCGGGCAGCGGTGCGGCGCTCATAGTGCAAACAGCGGCCAGGCAAACAGGTTGAAGACGACGACGGCGGCGATTCCGGGCAGCAGGCTGCGCTGGCGGTGGCGCAGGACGGTGGCGACCGCGGCCAGCAGCCCGCCGTAGGCCAGCAGCCAAAGCGCGGCCAGCAGGGTAGCGTCGATGGCCAGCGCCAGCGCCAGCAGCGCCAACAGGTTGAGCAGCGTGATCTTGACGACCACGGCCGCGAAGGAGCCGGAGCCGTCGCTGAAAAGCGCCTCGTAGGCCAGGCCGCGCAGCAACAGCTCCTGGCCCAGCCCCATCAGCCCCGCTTGATAGCAGAGAACCCAGACCAGAGCCGCCAGCGGCGGCCGGGCCGGCGGCGCCAGGTCGGGAATCAGGCTGACGGCCAGCAGCAGGTGCAGCCCCAACGCACAGCCCGCCAGCGCGCCGATGAGCAGGTTGCTGGCCCAGCGCTCGCCGACCAGCCCCAGGCCCGCGACCGGCAGGGGAAAGGCGCGCCGGATGCGCCGCAGGATCGGCCAGGTGAGCGCGGGGATAGCCACGGCCAGCAGGGGCACGAGGGAGACTGGAGCGCCGCCGGCCGGCGGCGCTGAGAGGTCGGGCCGCGTTACGTAGGCCAGGAGGATTGCCGCCAGCAGCAGCAGGTAGGCCACGCCGGTCCGGTCCAGCGCGGCGGCAACGTTCTGCTGCCCGCGCAGGACCTTCCACAGCGGCAACATCCAAAACAGGGAGCCAAAAAGCGCCAGGTAGAGCAGGTCGTACCAGGGCCACGAGGGGAAGACCAGCCGGCCCAACGCCAGCGCCAGAGTCCCGCCCGCCACAGCGATCTGCACCGCGCGCCAGGTGCGCAGGCGCTGCACTGCTGCCTGCTGGGTCAGCTCGCGCCAATCGGGACGAACGGTGATCTCAAGCAACTGAAGCGGCTTGGCCATGGGCATCGTTCCTAAACCCTACCCGTCGTCTCCAATACCCGACTAAACGGCCGATCCACTGCGCTGTCTGTCCGAATCGGTGGTGTACTAAACCATCCCTGTCAGTGAAAGGCCGGCGTTAGGGGCAACTTGCACGCTAATGACCTAAGCTGACTGACTGAATACTTCGCAGAAAAGTTCAAGTGCTGGGCACTTATGCGCAAGAGTTAGATGGCACGATTATAGCATAAGATACAAAACATCACAACAAAATTTTGCGATTCCCTGTTGCAAAAGCGCTCCTGGCAGGCCATCAGCCCGCCAGGAGCGCTTGTCTCAATCCGCTGGTTGGGGGTGATGCGCTGCCAGGGTCCCGGCAGCGCATCACGAGGTCTCTACAGTTTGGAGGGCGCTACGCTGCTACTTGCGCCGCAGGGCGTAGCCGGCGCCGAGGGCCAGCATGGTGGCCGCCAGCGCGCCCAGCGGCAGGCCGGCCAGCGGTGCGACAGGCGCCTGGCTGGCGGCCGCCTCCACGCTGCTCAGCTCCACCGCGGTCGGCGTCTGGCAGCTCTGCACCATCACGTCGTCCACGTCCCAGCCTGTCGTGCTGACGGAGCTGTCCGTGCCGATGCGCATGCGGAACTGCACCGTCTGGCCGGCATAGGCGCTGACGTCGGCGATGGTCTGCATGTGGCTGGTGGTGCCGCACCAGGCGTTCAGGCCGGCCAGCGGGTTGCCGAAGCTGCCCGAGACCGTGCCGGTGCGATAGGGACCCACCAGCAGGTTGGCGTTGGGTACCTGCGTCCAGGTCGCGCCGCCGTTGGTCGAGACCTCCAGGATGCCGCCGTCGTAGCAGGCGGTGGCGCCGTTGGCTTCCAGGTTGGGGGCATGCCAGAACTTGAGCACCAGGGGGTTCTCACCCACCGGCAGCAGGACGGCCGGCGAGGCCAGGCGCTGGTCGGAGACCGCGGCGGAGCCGACGCCGCGGTAGTGGTTGGCGCCGCTGTGCGGGTTGGCGGTGGACAGGGCCCAGGTGTTGCCCGTGCCGCTGGAGGTCCAGCCGGATGCGCCGCTCTCGAAACCGTAGGTGTAGACCACGTTGGGCGTGGTGCCTGTGGTGCAGTCGCCCGGCGCCGCCACCGTGGTGAAGCTCCAGGTGGCCGAGTACGCGCCCGTGCCGCAGGCGTTATCCGCCCAGACCCGCCAGTAGTAGGTCGTGCTGGTGTTCAGCGTGACGTTGGAGGTCCAGGTGGGGTTGGCCAGGCCGCTGGCCGAGGCCACGATGTTGCTGAAGCCTGCATCGGTCGCCACCTGGATGCTGTAGCTGCCGGCCTGCGGCACGGCGCTCCAGGTGAAGGTCGGCGCGGCCGGCAC
>JBFYTD010000621.1:0-2564 GCA_041300885.1 Anaerolineae bacterium
AACCTGCTCCCTAGCATGGCAACCAGGGCGTGAGACCGGTAGGTAAGTCTCACGCCCTTTTTGTTGCGCATCGTTCGTCGAGCGGCCATCGAGCCAGTCGGTCAGCAGCGGAGTTGACGATCGTGGATCTGTAGCCAGTCACGGAGGTGCCACCATGAGCATAGGCCAAATGCTGGCCTTCGGCGCAGGGACGTTCTGCCTGGGTATTGCGTTCACATTCGGCCTGATCTTCGCCATGATTGCCCAGCACGGCAAAGCGGATCAGAACGACGGCTGCCTGAGCACGGTGATCAGCCTGGCGGCCCTGATGTTGGCAGCCTACTTCTTCATCCAAGCGGTGTAACCGGTCTGCAAGGAGACAAAGATGACGACCCAAGCCATGCTCGAACTCATCGTGCGCCACCAGATGGTCTTCGACTTCAGCGAGGAAGGCTTCGGCGACCTGTGCCTGAAGCTGGACCTGCTGCATGACGCGGCCAGCCTGGGCCGGGTCGAGATGGTGAGCGATCTGCCGCTGGAGGCGCTGCGCGGCTGGCTGCGTGAGATCATCTTCATCGCCCGCGAGACGCTGGTCGAACTGGAGAGCACGCGCGGCGAAGCGATCTGGAACTGAGGACGAGACCCTGCGGGTTTCGGAAACCCGCAGGGTCTGCATGATATCAACGGAGGAATGACCCATGACTCTCGAACTCAAGATGACCCTGGCCGAGGCGCTGGTGGAGCGCAAGGCTCTCAAGGAACGGCTGGACAGCCTGAAGGGGCGTTTGGCCGCCAACGCCCGCGTGCAGGAAGGCGACACGCCTACAGAAGCCCCGGCCGACCTGATGGAGCAGGTCAGCGCGGCTATCGCCGACATGGAACGCCTGATCGTGGCCATCAACCGCACTAACCTCGCTGCCCGGCTGCCCGGCGAGGAGGATTGGAGCCTGATGGAGGCCATTGCCCGCCGTGACATGCTGACCCTGCACCAGACGGTCCTGCAGGGAACGATTGGGGCTGCCCGGATCACGCGCGATCAGTGGGCTATGACCCACAGCGAGGTGCGCAGCGTGCTAGCCGTGGACGTGGCCGCCCTGCAGCGGCAGATCGATGCGCTGGCCAAGGAACGCCGGCAGTTGGATCTGCGCCTGCAGGCCGCAAATTGGAGCACCCGGTTGGACGAATGAATCAAACCGGGCGCCGGGCACTTGGTCTATATGCCGGTAGTGAAGTGCCCGGCGCCTCCCTGGTCATGTGGACTTCCTGATCGGCCGGTGTAGCGGTTGCCAGCGCAGCGCTGAGAGCATCCCTTGCCTGAGGTGCCATATCAGGCCGGTGGGCGCAAGCCTGTCGTCACTACAGTAGTGGATAGACCGACTACAGCCTCGGATGAAGGCGTACCGGGTACAGGGTATGGCTCATCTGGGTAATGTCGAAGGTGTACTACCCGTGCTGGCGTTGCGATGATAGCCGTGAGGGTGGGTCGTGGGATTTGGCCGATTGGGTGTTGGCTCAAAACGGCCCTGCACCGGTGTGATGAGCGCCGGTGCAGGGCGGAGCAGACTCGGTGGCTGCGCACCAGACCGGCCCGAGCAGGTCAATGTGTGGCGGGCTCGGTCAGGAGACCGGCCCGAGCGGAAAGAAACTATTCGTTGCAGGGTACAGCTCCGGGAGCTGGGCGGCCTGAGCGGCCGCTAAGGTGGGTTCGACTCCCGCCCCTGCGTCCTTCGGCAAGCAGTTGGCCTGATCTATCGACGATCACCGTCCGATCTGGTGGAACGCCGCCGGCGGAGAGCCGGCAACAGCGCCAGTACGCCAGTGGCACGCTCGATAACTCTGCGAGTGGCGGCGGGGGTCTGCCCCGGGCCAACAGCTTGGCCGACTTGGTGCGGTACACGGTGAACAGTGATCGGTGAACAGTGATCAGTCACCCAGTCACCTGGTCACCAATCTACCAACCAACCAATCTACCAATCTACCAACCATGATGTCAGTGCTTTTGCTCAACACAACCTACGAACCGATGCATGTCGTGTCGCTGCGCCGCGCCGTGGCCCTGGTGCTGCAAGAGAAGGCCCAGTTGGTCGAGGCTTCAGAACGCACAGTGCGCTCGCCATCGCTGGCCATGCCAGAGCCTTTGGTGATCCGCCTGCGCGGCCGGGTGACCATGCTGCGCCAGCGCTCGCTGGCTCTCAGCCGCACGGCGATCCTGGCCCGCGACGGCTACACCTGCCAGTACTGCGGCCTGCCGCTGCCGGCCGCCCGGCTGACCATCGACCACGTGCTGCCGCAGTCGCGCGGCGGCGCCTGGGCCTGGACCAACCTGGTGGCCGCCTGTCCCGCCTGCAACGCAGCCAGCCGGGCAAGCCCATCGGCGCGCCGGCCGCGTTGTTGCACGACGCTCAGCGCAACCCAGTCTGGCGCCCCTATCTCTGGACAACTTGAAGACTGGGATGACAGAATTCGCGTGTGATCGGCGTTTATAATTACAGATTGCCAGGTTGGCTGTGGCGACGGGTGGGAAACGGGGACCGTCCAGCCAACGAGCAAGGCCCTGGCGCCATGCCAGGGCCTTGTGATTCGCC
>JBFYTD010000622.1:0-5236 GCA_041300885.1 Anaerolineae bacterium
CCGAGGACGGGAGGCCGCTGCCGGATCGTGGCCGTACTTGTTCAGTCATCGTCGTGATCCTCGCCGTGGCCGGCAATGGTCACAGAGTGCTCGTGCTCATCCTCGTGCTCATCCTCATATCCTGCCTGGGTCGCCATCTGAGTCTGATTCGACTGCAAGGTTTCGATCTGAGTGTAAGCTTCCTGCAGGGCCTGATAGGCTTGGTTGAGTTGCGTTTCGTAAGCTGCCACAACCTGCTCGTTCTCGGCAGCCCGATCGACACCTGCAACTTGGGGAGCGGCAGCCAGGACTTGACTGGCAGTGTCGCTGAATAGCGGCTCGACGGTGACAATGATCGGGGCGCTCTCACCGGCGGCCGGCGGAGCAACCTGCGCTGCGGAATCGCTGCCGGCCAGCCAATTGGAGGCCAGCGCAACCGAGCCGGCGCCGGCCAGAAGCAGCGCCGTGAGCACTGCGGAGATGATGATCGCTCGGCGATCGACCTGTTTCTTGGCTTTCATGGGACAACCTCCTGGCATGTCTTGAGATGGATGCTATGCAGTCGCGGGTTCGATGCGTTTGCCGCTCGATCAACAACTGCGTAACGTCCTGGCTTGAGTTCGCTGCACCGGCTGTAGCGACCGGCGACAGTGCCATTATCCCCCCAGAATGGCGCCAGAAGGTGAAGACTGGACAGTGATCAGGTTAAGGGTAAGTTAAGAGCGGCGGACTTCAAAGCCTGGCCGCCAGTTTCTGCCCCGCTGCCAGGCCGGACAACGCCGCGCCCTCGATGCGCGGGCCGCCGAAGGCGTCGCCGGCGAAGACCAGCGGCAGCGGGCCGTCGGCCAGCAGCATGCGTTCTGGGTAGAATTGGGTGGGCAGCGCATAGCGCCAGCGCTTGAGCTGCCGCTCCAACACCTGCGTACCAGGCTGGAGAAAGGGTTGCAGGCCCTCGAAGAGCGACTCCAACACGGCTGTCTCCGGCATCTGCCAGGCGGCCTCGCTGATCTCCGGCGCTGCGTGGACTGTAGCCAGCACGGCTTCGGGCGAGATGCCCTTGCGCTGGTTGTCGGCCATCCAGGCGATAGGAGCGTTGCTGCGCTGCATGGCGCCCGGCTCAGGCAGGCGCAGCGGTTGATCGAGCCAGAAGATGCCGGCCAGGCTGGGCGCGTACTCGATGCCCTCCAGGATCTCGCGGTCGCGGTCAGCCAGGACGATCCCGCTGGCTTCCAGCAGCGCCAGCGACTGCGGCACGGGCGGCGTCAGCAACAAGCCACGACCGGAATAGCTCCGTCCAGCCTGATCGACGACCTGCCAACCGTGAGCCTTGGGCGCCAAGGACGACACCTGGGTTTCCACACGCACGTCGAGACCCTGCGCCAGGTGTTGGGCCAACGCGTTCATGCCGCCGCGCACGGCGTAGCGCGGGTGGCCGTCTGAAGGAGTCTCGGCCAGGCTGCCGTCGCTCCAGCCGGTGGACCAGATAAAAACCAGCCCCTCGACCTGCCAGCGCTCGACCCAGGGCCGGAACTGCGGGCTGCGCACCGTGAAGAACTGCGCGCCGTGGTCGGCGCGGCCGGGGCCTACGCGGCGGGTGGCCAGCCGGCCGCCCACGCTGCGTCCTTTCTCCAGCAGCAGGGAGCGCAGTCCGCGGGACTGTAACTCGCGCGCTGCCATCAGGCCGGACAACCCGGCGCCCACGATCAAAACATCTGCTGAGTTGGCTGACGCTGTGCCGGCGCCAGAAAAGGTTGTTGTGTTCATGCTTGTGTTTCCGTTCTACTGGGAAGTGGCAATCGCCAGTTGTGATTATAGCCGCGAACCCCCGATCGATCAAAGCGCGGGCTGCTGCTGAATGTGTTTGCGTCTCCAGGCAAGCTGCGTTATATGGAGTCACCCATGCCGAGCCCTGTCCAACCACCCCCGGTCAGTTTCATGTTAAACGGCCAGATTGTTCACGCGCCGGCCGGCAGCACGATTCTTGAAGCCGCGCACACGGCTGGAGTTGAGATTCCTACGGTCTGCTACCATCCCACCCTGACTGCTAATGCCGTCTGCCGCCTCTGCACAGTGGAGGTAGCCGGCGCACGCACCCTGCAGCCGGCCTGCGTGGCGACGGTGCGCCAAGACATGGTGGTGGACACGGAGAACGCGCGGGTCAACACGGCGCGGCGGGTGATCCTGGAGCTGCTGGCCTCCACCGTGGACCTGCACGAGGCGCCGGAGATCCAGGAATACATGGAGCGCTATGGCGCGGACGAGGCGCGCTTCGGCGGCAAGCGGCGCCAATTCGAGCTGCTGGACGACAACCCCTTCTACGTGCGTGACTACAGCCAGTGCGTGATGTGTTGGCGCTGTATCCAGGTCTGCGCAGAGGACGTGCAGTACACGTTCGCTTTGACCTGGGGCGGCCGCGGGCTGGGCAGCCACGTGGCCACGTTTTTCGACGAGGCCATGCCCGACACAACGTGCGTCTTCTGCGGCAACTGCGTGGGTGTGTGCCCGACGGGGGCGCTCAAAGGCAAGGTAGAGTTTGTGATGGAAACGATAGCCCAATGAAACCAGACACTGTCGTTCGATCCACCTGCCCCTACTGCGGCGTCGGCTGCCAGGTGCTGCTCAACGTCAAGGATGAGCGCATCATGCGCATCGACGCGCCCTTCGACGCTGCGCCCAACTATGGCCGGCTGTGTGTCAAGGGTCGCTTCGGCGCAGATTACGTGCACCATCCCAGCCGGCTGACCACGCCGTTGATCCGCCGCGAGCCGCCGCGGCCCGGCCGGCTCCTGCGGACAGCCGCGGCTGGCCCGGCTGACTGGCGGGAGGTTTCGTGGGACGAGGCGCTGGACTACACGGCTGAACGGCTGCTGGATTTACGGACGCGCTACGGGCCGGACAGCATCACGGCCAACGCCTGCGCCAAGGCCAGCAACGAGGACAACTACCTCCTTCAGAAGTTCCTGCGCCAGCTCATCGGCACCAACAACATCGACCACTGCGCGCGACTCTGCCACGCCGGCAGCGTCAGCGGCCTGCAACTGGCCATCGGCTCCAGCGCTATGAGCAACAGCATTGCCGAGATGAAAGACCTGGAGTGCTTCATGGTCATCGGCTCCAACACGGCCGAGACCCACCCGGTGATTGCCACCTTCCTCAAGCAGGCGGTGCACAAGAACGGACTTCATCGCCCAGCGCACGGAGGGCTTCGCTGACTACGTGGAAAGCCTGGAAAGCAAGACGCCGGAGTGGGCCGAGGCCATCACCGGCGTGCCGGCTGAGCTGATCCGCCAGGCCGCGCGCCTCTATGCCATGGCCGGCGCGGCGGCCATGTACTGGGGCATGGGCATCAGCCAGAGCACCCACGGCACCGACAACACCCTGACCCTGACCAACCTGGCGCTGATGTGCGGCCACGTGGGGCGGCCGGGGACGGGCTTGAACCCGCTGCGCGGGCAGAACAACGTCCAGGGCTGCTCCGATGCCGGCGGCCTGCCCAGCTTTTTCACGGCTTACCAGCCGGTGACCGACGACGCCATCCGGCGCAAATTCGAGCAGGCCTGGCACGCGCCGCTGCCCGGCCGGCCCGGCCTGACCACCACCGAGATGGTCGATGGTATCCTGGCCGGCCAGGTCAAGGGCTGGTATGTCATGGGCGAGAATCCGTTGATGAGCGAGCCCAACCTGCGCCATGCCCAGCACGCGGTGGAGCAGTTGGAGTTCTTCGTGGCCCAGGACATCTTTTTCAACGAGAGCAACATCTACGCCGACGTGATCCTGCCCGCGGCCAGCTTCGCCGAGAAGGACGGTACCTACACCAACTCCGACCGGCGGGTGCAGCGTGGCCGGGCGGCCGTGCCCCCGCCCGGCCACGCGCGGGCCGACTGGGAGATCATCAGCGACCTGGCGCGGCGGGTGATCCGGAATACCACAGCGAATGTAGGAACAACGAATGGGGAGGGGCGCTCGGCGAGGATGTTGGCCGGGTGGAGCTATGCGGAAGCTGAGGAGATATGGGAGGAGATGCGGCAGGTGACGCCGGACTTTTGGGGGATCACTTATGAGCGGCTGGAGCGGGAGGGCGGAATCCATTGGCCATGTCCAGCGTTGGACCATCCGGGCACACCCTATCTCTTCGCCGAGGACTTCCCCAGCGGCCGCGGCAAGTTCTGGCCGGTCGAGTACGGCACCGAGAGCGAGCTGCCGGACGACGAGTATCCCTTCATCCTCAGCACCGGCCGTGTGCTCTACCACTGGCACGGCGGCACCATGACGCGCGTCTCGGCGCTGGACGCCATCTGGCCCGAATGTACGGTGGAGCTGCATCCCCACGACGCGGCCCGGCTGGGGCTGGAAACCAGCGACTGGGTGGACGTTGCCAGCCGTCGCGGGACGATCAGCGCGCGTCTGCTGGTCACCGGCCGCTCACCGGAGGGCACGGTCTTCATCCCCTTCCACTTCGCGGAGGCTGCGGCCAATGTGTTGACCGACAACCGCCTCGACGCACGCGCCAAGATCCCTGACTACAAGGTGTGCGGCGTGAAGATCAGCCGGACGGCGGCATCCGGCCCAACGGCTGCTTCAGGGGTGGAGCGCAGGATTATCAAAGACCCAATAATGGCGTAGTTCTGATCCGATTTCGTGTCACAAAACTACTGGTTTTTCGTTAAAGGGGATGAGGGCAGGCGTTTCTTGCCGAATCCGTAGCCGCTGATTTGCGCATGAGCGGCGCAAACCAACCCTGCGAGGATCCACTCCTGATGAGTACCCAGGACACATCTCCATCTGTCCGTGGCGGCGCTATGCTTCGGGGAGCAACGACGAACAAGACAAAGCGAGTACCATCCCTCTCCCGGCGCGCCTTTCTGACTCTGGCGGGCAGCGCTGCGGCCGGAGCCGCCCTAACTGCGTGTGCGCCGCGTCTCAGCACCGGTTCCGGCCCGCATGGCGGCAATATCGTCCAACTGGTCTATCAAGACTGGCGCACGGACTGGTTTTCCGGCATGGCGCAGCGCATGCTTGACCAATTCCATACCGCCCATCCCAACATTCACGTCTTCTTCACCCAGGACCCTGACAACCTGGACGAGGAGATGATGAGTGACTTTCAGGATCGCACAGCGCCCGACGTGCTCTCCGGCTGCTGTGATTTCTTCCCAGCTTGGGCCCAAAAAGGTTACCTGTTGGACCTGCGCCCTTACGTGGAGGCCGATCTAGACCGCAGCACCATTGACGACTGGGACGCAGCCAGATCGGAAGA
>JBFYTD010000099.1:0-6753 GCA_041300885.1 Anaerolineae bacterium
AGTTGTCGCGCGGATAGGTGCTTCCCAGTCATCCGACGCCACCTTCAGTTCGAACATCTCCAGCCCGCTGGCCAGCGCCTGGGGTGCGATCGTTTCGGCTAGCAGCGTGCGCACTTCCTCGTTGAACGCTGCCTGTTGTGGCGAGCCAGCCAGGAAGAAGCGATAACCTGTCCAGGTGAAGGCTGCGCGCGGTTGGCTGCAGTCATCCGCGTAGACCGCCGCCGGCGCATCGCCCTCCAGGATGGCGGTGACTGCCAGGTGATGGTCCATGGGCTGAAACAGGGGCCGAACCAGATCATAGTGGGATGGATCGAGGATGGGCATATGAGTAAAGCGGTACCCGTCTTTCGATACCGCGGGTTGTGCTTCAGCTGCTCATAGCAGTGGTGGAAGGAGCCGCCAGGTATGCTGGCGGTACGCGCGGTAAGAGTCGCCGAAGCGAGCGATCAACATGCGCTCTTCGACGGCGATGCGGTAGAGGAAACAGGGGATCAGGGCGAGCATGATCGCCAGCCCGCGCAGGCTGCCGAAGAGCAGGGCCACACCGAAGTGAAACAGCATGTCGCCGGTGTAGGCAGGGTGCCGCACCCGCCGATAGATTCCGCTGGTGACCAGGACATGATCGTCACGCAAGCGCAGGCCGTAGGAGAAGTGTTGGCGCAGGCTGTGCCGGGCCGCCAAGCGCAGCCCCAGGCCCACCACCATCAACGCCAAGCCAAGCAGATTGAGCGGCCCGAAGCGAAAAGCCCTGCGTCGCCGGGTCTGCCGAAAGTCGAGCGCCGTTGCCGCCAACCCAACCGACCACACCAATGTCGCCGGCACGATGAACGCCCAATCGGCCTTCTCAGTCTTGAACATCTGCTACCTCGCCCAGTCGGTATTGTACCACACGTATCTACTTCCTGCTGACGAACAGCCGGAGCCTAGCCAGCGCATCAGTGCCGGCGGCCAGTTGAACTGCTTCTTTGGAAAGGCTTTCTCTACCTGCCAGCCACAGTCTTCTTCATGGGCTGGTATCGCAACCCGGTGCCTCCGAAGCTCCAACCGTTGCGGACGCCCGTCGTCCGCTTGTAACCCAGGGCAAGGTAGAAGGGTGCGGCCAGGAGCGTCGAGGCAACCTTGATCGTCCTTGCTCCCTGGTGAATGCACTCCTGCTCGCAGCGCTCGACCAAGCGCCTGCCGATGCCGCGACGGTGGTAATCGCCGCGCACAAACAGGCTCTGGATTCTCTCGGTTTTGCCTCGCAGCACGCCGACGATCTCGCCGTCATCTTCGGCGACGAAAACCATCGCGGCGCGCAGCGCCTCGGCGATGGCCGCTCGATGCGCTTCGTCTGTCGAGCGCGCGTGCTGAAAAGGGCCGAGCAGCTTCTGCTTCTCCTCAGGTGACGCGAAGTCGAGATTGAACTCCCCGTAGGTGTCTGCGATGAGCCGGCCTACGTTCTCGGCATCCGACTCGCGGTACGTACGAATGCTGATCATATTACCACCTACTGTTGTTGCCAGCGGTCATCCGACAAGCCGGCGTGAGCTACTTTCTGCGGGAGATGGCAATGGTAACCAAGCCTAGCACCCCGAACGCAACCGCGCCGGCAGTGGCAGAATCGCCTTCGCCCAGGAGCAGCAGTAGAACCGCCACAACGAGGAGCATCAGACCGACGACCAGTTGGGATGTTTTCATGCGTAACCTCTCCGGAATTTCACAACATAGCCTTTACCCTGAAGCATACAGCAAGAACCCCCCGGTGACATCGGCCAACTGACCAGTTCGAAGTCTGGCAACCAACCCCTTGAAGACTACGCGCTCTCACGCAAAGGGCTGGCCAAAACGCTCCCGGTGGGCAGCTTGTCCAAGCTCTTTACGCTGCTTTTTGCCCTGCCCTAGGTCGCGAACCGGGTAGCCGAACGGCAGAATGGCTAACACGTCGAGGTCGACCGGGATGCCCAGAAGCGTGTTGACCTCAGGCATCCCCGCAAAGCCCACCCAGTTGGAGCCGACCCCTTCCGCCCACGCGGTCAGTATCATCGACTGGATGGCGCGGCTGCCATCGGAGACCGCGAACCTTGTCTGTTCGATCACCACCACGATGGCCAACGGCGCCTGCGCGATGTAAGGCCCGGTGGCCGCGGCCGCGCCCAACCGGCGCAGCATGGCGCGATCCTCGACGACGACAAAGTGCCAGGGCTGGCCGTTCATGCTGCTGCCCGTCAGCTGGCCGGCCTCGACGATCCGCCGGACAACGTCTGGCGGCACGGACTTGTCTTGATAGCTGCGCACGGCAAGCACGGTGCGCACTGCCTCGAAAACGTCCATGGCTGCCTCCTGTAAGTGAACCAAGTGATCCGTTTCGTCACGTGCCTGAGGTTCTGGGTAGCCCAGTCTGCTCACGAACCTTCGGGGGATTTCACGGATCGGAGGTGAAAGCATGAAGTTAAGGAAGTCGGGTTCACGTCGGCGTTGGCCCCTTCTGGCGTCCGCCTGACGATCACGAAGCGTCCCTGCACGGGATCAGCGACGCGTTGGCGGCAGCCTATGCGGCCACGGCTGATGGCGCGCTACATCTAGCGCTGGCAGAAGAGGATGAACGATGAACCGGGGATGAAGGCAGCCAGCCCAGGGGATTGACCTGCGTCTTAGGCTGTTTGTGTTCCTCGGTCAGGACTCTGCTTAACAGCGCCCTGCCATTCGGGCGCGAGATGGCCCGACGGAAGCGCTCCATCTTGACAACCATGTCAGCGCAGGTTCTGTATCACCCGCAGTGGGGCCTTGGCTGGCATTGGCAACGTCGTTGGCCTACATGGTTGGCGGCTATCTGGTCACCGTGCCGCAGTGCGCCGGACCAACTGTTCCTGGCCGCGGTGTATGCCCTATTGATCGTAGCGCCGCTGGCCCACATGGACGGCGCCATCATCCACCGACTGTTTGGCAACCCAATGGCACGGCAACTCCGCATTGTCGGCGAGCGAGAGCCAAGCAGCCTGTTCCCAGAGTGGTTGTAACGACAAGGCCCCGGTGCGTGACCGGGGCCTTGTCGTTGTCTGTGGGACGGCTTTTCCAAATTCATGCCTGCCAAGAACCTTCGAAGTCCAGCGCTAGTGCTCAGGCGCGGGAGCATGGGGCACAGCCGTGGCTGCAATGGGCGTATCGGTTAGCGCAGGTACCGGGACGACAATTGGCGTATCGGTTGGCGCAGGTACCGGGACAGCCGGTTGCCCGGCCAGCGTCGGTGTTGCCGTGGGCGGCGATGAAGGAGGAGCAGGCTGCCCAGAATTACCGGACGCCACCGTTGGTGCTGCTGACGGCGGCCGGGACGACGGTGGTGGTGGTGGCGCGGCTGCGACTGGCGTGTTGGTTACCTTGGGCATTGGCGTTTTGCCAAGGGGCAGGGCCAACCCCAGATCATCAGCAATCACCGGCACAGCGGTGCTGTCCCCCTCCAGCACCATATAACGCGCAGGGATCCAACCAGCTCCGCTGGCCGTTTCGAGCTGGAACCATATCCCTGATGACGACTTGCCCAGAACCTGATACCGTTCATCGGCGCGGACAGTTTGCATTTGAGCGTAGCTTAGGCCAGGACCGACGCGCAGCCCAATGCTGGCAACATCTATGACTGCTTCGACGCCTGTCACATTTGCGATCTCGGCAGTGGCCGGCGTGGAGGTCGACTCCATACGGGAGGTGGGCAGAGCGGCCGGCGGAGCAGTGGGTGACGGGCTGGAGCTCCCTTCGTTTAGCGTCGAAGTGGGTGGTGGCGCAGCCATTGGCGGTTGCATCGCGGCAGTAGAGACAGGCGCGCTTGGCGCGTCGCCGTCTGGTTGGGCTGCACAGCCACTTAACAGCAACATCAACAAGGCAATGGTGATGACAACAATGGTTCGCATGGCGGTGTTCTCCGGAGTGTTTCCTTGGCGGTGATGCAATGTTGCCCTGTCTGATCTGCTCCACACAATCGTTGTGGGACAACAGATCAATCTCTATTCTGTTTAACGCAATCGTGCTTCATATTCTTGTATGAGTCCGTATTTCCGTCCTGAGCAGTGAAGACAATCGATCAGGTTCGTCGCGCTGCACCTCGGCCCGTGTCCCTCACGGCGCCGATGATACCTCCTCGAATAGCTGCGTGCATTGCTTGAGCGTCCTGGCGTCCGTCGTGGTCTCTTTGCACAGCTGATAATTGCGGCCAGCTTGCTCCCGGTCGCCCTGACGCTGCCAAGCAGCGCCTAGTCCGTGGTAGGCCAGCGCCACCACTTGCTGTATGTCGGCGCGATAGCCCTCATCCCGGCTTGCCTCGTAGCGGTTCACTACCCGATTGAGATAATCCATGCCCTGCTGATACAGAAGCGGGTCATTGCGTAGTTGTGCTTTGATGACAAGAATGTTGCCCAGAGCCACGCTGGTCTTCTCATCGATATAAGCCCCAGCCGCGGCATCTTTCGCCTCGAGGGCCTGCAAATACCACTGCTGCGCTTCATCGAGCAGGTCCTCGCGCTGCCAGTTGCCTTCTATGGTTACCACATCATAGTACACATTGCCGCCAGCCAGGTAGCCCCTGGCATACTCAGGGTTCAAGGCCAGCGTTTTATCGGCGCGTTGAAGCGCCAGTTCATACTTGTGCTGCAAGCGGGCGATGGTCGATCCCAGAAGATACAGCACCTCCTTGCCTGGGAAATCCCCTTGAGCTTCCTTCAAGGCCAAGTCCAGTGACAGCGCCGCTGCGTCCATATTGTTGGCATTGTACGATACCAGCGCCCTGGTGAAAAGCACCAGAATCGCCGCGTTGTTGCGCAGGGTTTCTGTCAGGTAACCCGTGTCAGCCAGCCTGGCGGGTTCATAGGAAATGGGAGCCTCCAGGGAGTTCTGACCGGAGATCTCCGTCAGGTCTGGGCTGGGATCAACCCAGAAACGCGGCAACAACCTTGCCTTGCGGCTGTCTCCCAGCAGCGTTCCATAGATCACCAGATCAGCATGCACAGCATCGGCCAATTTCTGCGCCTGGCGATCTTCCTCGACCAGCGGCATGCGATCGTGGCTCACCTGTACCTGCAAGCCAAAGTCGCCGGAGGTGTACTCACTGTCCAGGTAGTTGGCCAGCGCTCGGCTGATCTTGGAGGAATCGCTGGTGATCCGCAGTCGCCCGTTGCTGTCCACCTCGCCAAAGTCGGCGACGGCAATATTGAAGTCGCCGGTCATAACCTGCGGCTGCTGCGCGCGCCACACGGCGTATCCGATTGCGACGCCCACTACCGCCACCGCCAACAGGAAGACTACCAGTTGAGCGACATCCTTGAACACATAGAGGTAGCGTTTGACCGTCAGGTTTAACACGCCCAGGCGGGCCACATTCACGATCTGATCAACCTGTCCACCTGTGATCATGTTGACGAAGCGAGCGTCAGCGTCCTCCCCCAGAGCTGCCAGCAGTTGGTCAGCCAGTTGGGGATCGTCGTGCAGCAAGGTATCGAGCCGCGCAGCGAGCGCGTTGCTGCCGCCAGTCGGATCCGCCTCGAACGCGGAAATGAGCCGCTCGCCATCGGGGTCGCGGCGCAGATACTCGCGCAGGACGCGGTAGAGTCTTGTAGCTCCCTTTTGGTTGACTTCCATGACATGCAGTCCTGGCTGTCGACTCCTTGCCAGTCTTCTCCGGCAGCGCCCAGCGTTCCGCCGGCAGTGACGTTGCAGCCTAAACTGATCGCAAGATGGGAATGTATCAGTTTGCGGTGCGGTAGCCAATCTGGCACGGCGCCAGTCGGCATTTTCACCTTGCGATCCGTTTAGTCACCCAGTGTAAGGCCGCCTTCCAAGCGCTCGACGTTGATGATCTGTCCGACCGATCCACCGTGAACAACCGTGTCAAACGAGGTGGCCTTCCGATCGCCTTGCGCTGCTGGCTGTCCGGCCAGGGTCAGCTGGGTCAAGGTTGGCTCGCGCGTCAACAGTCGTGGAACGCCGGACTCATCACTTCCAGCCAACTCTATTTGCAGACAGCCAAGTTCGAACGCAGTCCCCACGTCGCGACCGTAGGCCAAGGCCTGATAGAAGGCGATGCTGAAGCGCAGCGCTGCCTGGTCGCTGATGGCGTCTGACAAGCCGATCACGCAGTCAATCGACCCTGAGATTGCCTGCGCCTGCGGCTCAGAGAAACAGGCGTTCAGCACGACGCAGCGCACCCGGTCGCGCAACAGGCCGAACAGCCGCGCCAAAGTGGCCGGCGCCACCGGATAGGCCTTGCCATCTGCGTCTGCCAACAGGATCTGCCCATCGTTGGAGCCGTGTCCGCTGATATGCACGATGTCTGGCTGGTAGCGCATCAGCAAGGCTGGCAAGTCCGTCGTCCGCACGGCGTAATGCTTCTCCAGCATGAACTGGTCGCGATATTGCGCCTCGCGCAGTGCAAGGTCGATCTGGCGGCTCTCCTCGTCGAGCTTGAGCCGGACGGTATCAATGGGGTTAGCAGCTAAGAAGAGGATGGTAATCATAACGTGTCAATCTATTAAACGTAGAGATCAGCGCTTTTCATCATGTTTCCTTGCCTGACCGGGGAGTTGTGGCACCGTAATGAACCGCTGCCAGGGTACCATTGGTGGATTGGCGGGTGGGCACCCTGCTAATCATACCAGAAATCGCCTTCCCGACTCATTCAATTGTAAAGGTACAAAGGTTCGCCAGTGAACCATGCCGAAAATCGCTTCTCCACGGTTGGGCTGTTGGCCCGGCTGCGCTGTACCGACGGCAACGAGCGGGTCAGCCGCT
>JBFYTD010000100.1:0-6695 GCA_041300885.1 Anaerolineae bacterium
AGCGGTCACTGGACTGCACCTTGGTGGGCCAGCCGCGCTGCTCCGCCGGTCCTTTGGGGCCGATGTAGTCGCCGCCCTGCACGGCCGGCGCGGCGGCGTAGACCGTGGGCAGCGCGCCCATCTCGGCGCTTTGCGCGATCACCTTGTTCAGCACATGCATGAAGCGGGTTTGCAGGGAGGTGTCGCTGCGATCGGAACCGCCATACTGCAAGTTGGTGGCGGCATAGCCTGGATGGGCGGCGACGCTCTTGACGCTGCTGCCCGCGGCCGTCAAACGGCGCTGTAACTCATAGGTAAACAGCAGGTTCGCCAGTTTGCTCTGCCCGTAGGCGCCCCACTTGCTGTAGCTCTGCTCGCCTTGCAGGTCGTCGAACTTGATTTGGCCCGTCCGGTGCAGGCCGCTGCTAACCGTGACCACGCGCGCGCCAGGCGTCTGCTGCAGCAGCGACAGCAGCAGGCCGGTTAAGGCGAAGTGGCCCAGGTGGTTGGTGCCGAACTGCATCTCGAAGCCGTCGGCGGTCACGCTGCGAGGGATAGCCATGACGCCTGCGTTGTTGATCAGCAGGTCGAGCCGGTCGTGGCCGGCCGTGAACAGCGCGGCAAAGCTGCGGATCGAGGCCAGGCTGGCCAGGTCCAGGTCCATCACTTCCAGGTCAGCCTGAGGCACGGCGCTGCGAATCTCACGCACAGCCTTGCCGCCCTTGGCCGTGTTGCGCACTGCCAGCACCACGTGCGCGCCCTTCATGGCCAGCAGCCTGGCCGCCTCATAGCCGATGCCGCTGTTGGCGCCGGTGATCAGCGCCGTCTTGCCGTTCAAATTGGGGATGTTTTGTTCGAGCCACTGCTCAACTTTGCTCATTGTGTTCAAGTCCTTTCAGTCAATCTGTGTTTTGCTTTATAGCCATTGAAGCGCATGCAGCGGCGGGCGTCTGTGTTTGCCATCCCCGAAGCCCCCTGATTGGCTGGAGTTTGCTGCCCCCCGATGGCCAGACTGGAATGCCGATTCCCGTCCGGCGTAGCTTGTTTCAAACCGGCGCTGCGCCCGCTTCGATCTGTCGAATACGCGCCATCTGCCGCAGGTTCCATTCGTCGTCGCTGACCGGCGTGCTGAACCAGGCCTCCAAGATCTCGCGGGCAATAGGCACCGGCGTGGCGCGCAGGCTGAGGGCCAGCACGTTGGCGTGATTCCAGACGCGCGCGCCCCTGGCCGTCACCGCGTCGTGGCACAGCGCGGCCCGGATGCCGGCCACCTTGTTGGCGGCCAGGCTGGCCCCCGTGCCGGTCCAGCACATCACCACGGCCTCGTCGGCCCGGCCATCAGCCACCCGGGACACGGCCTCCACCGTCACCAGCGGCCAGTCGTTGGCATCGCTGGCCGGTTCACCGTACCGCGGGCCGAAGTACTCGACCTGGTGGCCGCGCTTGACGATCTCCTCGATTACTGCGTCCACCAGGAGGTTGTGTTCATCGCTGGAAATGGCTATCTTCATGTGTCCTCCAGCGGGCTCGGTCGGAGACCGGCCCGAGCGGTTCCTTTCAGGCCAGGAAGCGGCGCAACTCGCCGATCACCAGCTCGCTGTGCTGCTCGGGGAACCAGTGGTTGGCCTCGGGCAGCTCCACGAAACGGCAGTCCGGCCGCCGCCTGATCTCGTCCTCGAAGGCTTGCGTCGAGGCGATGCGGTCCAGGGTGCTGCGCATGTACAGCACGGGGAAGTCGAAGCCGGTGTAGGGCCGGCGGTAGCCCGCGCCCAGCATGAAGAAGGGCAGCTTGACCGGCCAGAAGAGGCCATGCCAGTAGTGGTAGCAGTCGCGGTACAGCTCACCGGCGGTGTCCGAGCGATAGCCGGCGTATTTGACGATCATGTCGGCCACCCCGCGGCGCACCGCGTCGCTGGGCAGGTAATATGGCAGGCCAAAGAG
This sequence comes from Anaerolineae bacterium, assembly GCA_041300885.1. Lineage (GTDB taxonomy): Bacteria > Chloroflexota > Anaerolineae > JAAEKA01 > JAAEKA01 > JAAEKA01. Next base: position 1,921 of record JBFYTD010000100.1, read on the forward strand.
GAAGGCGTACATCCAGGTGGCTGCGTTCGGGCCGTGCTCGAAGACGTCGTAGCGAAACGAGGAGCCGACCGACAGGCTGGCCATCCGGTCGATGCCGCTGCGCGGGTGGTTGCGGCGGATGAAGCGCCAACTGAACGTCGCGCCCCAGTCGTGCGCCACCAGCGATATCTTGCCGGTGGGGCTGTTGGCGATCAGCGCCGCCATGTGGGCGTCGAACTCCTGGTAGAGGCTGCCGCGGGCCAGAGCCAGCCAGCTTGGCACCGTATCTGGGTTGGTGTGGCGGTTGGGGAAGGCCAGGGTGTAGATGCTGCGGCCGGCCAGCCAGGACTGCGTGCGCTCGGCCGGCGTCAGGTAATCCCTCCACATCAGCGGCGAGTCGGGGAAGCCGTGGATGAACAACAGCGGGCTTCTGGTGGGGCCGTCGCCCTGCTGAATCTGTTGGAGATGGATGCGGAAGGTCATGGTCTGTTTACGCCTCGTAGCTCGACGCGGCGGTGATGACGATGCCACCCCTCGCCTTCTGCACCAGCGTCACCGTGCAGCGCCGCGGCTGGATCGCGGCCACCACCTGGTCGCGGATGTCCACCGCCAACTGCTCGCAGAACACGCCCTGGTCGCGGAAGCGCCACAGATAGAGCTTGAGGCTCTTGCTCTCGATGCACAGCGGGCCAGGTGTATACTCGATGCTGACGGTGTAATAGTCTGGCTGGCCGGTGACAGGGCAGAGCGCCGTCAGCTCGTCCGAGGTCATGGTGACGGCATCCAGCCCGGCCGGCGCCGGAAAGGTGTCCAGCTCGTCGATCGGTGCGGTCGAGCGGACGCCCAGGTATTTGAGATCCATGAGTACTCCGTGGCAAGTTGCAGGTTGCAGGTTGCAGGTTGCAAGTGGCAGGTTGCAGGTTGCAGGTTGCAAGTGGCAGGTTGCAAGTGGCAGGTAAATCACAGATCGCCGCGTGCCCCATGCCACCTGCAACTTACCACCTGCCCCCTTTCACTCCAAACAGTTGATCACCAGCCCGGCCGGCAGCTTGGGGTAGAAATAGGTCGCTTTGGGAGGCATGACCTCCCCCGCGTCGGACACGGCCTGAAGCTGCGCCAGCGGCGTGGGGTTGACCAGGAACACGGCCTGGTAGCGGCCGGCGCGCACGCCCTCGACCGCCTCTGCCGCGCTGGGGGTGAAAGCCACGAAGCGCTTCAGCTCAGCCGGGTCAGGGTCGATGCCCAGCAGCGGGCCGAGCACCAGGCTCTGCAGCACCGCCACATCGACGGCCGCCACCACAGGCGGATAGTCGACGTGCAGCCGAGCGGCCGTGGCCGGATCGTCCCGCAGTTGCAGCAGAAAGCCGCCGGGCTGGCCAGGCAGGAGCAGGGCGAACACCGTGCCAGAAACCCGGTTTCTTCGGTAGAAACCGGGTTTCTCAAGCGCCGCGTCGTCATCCACCGGCGTCACGAGGAAGTGCTCGCCCAGCCCGGCCAGCAGACGGCCGGCGTCGAAGCCAGGCAGGTCGTGGATGCAGCGGTGGGTCGGCAGGATGGCCAGGCCGGGGTCTTCTATGCCGGCGGCGTAGACCCAGGCCGTGTCAAAAGGCTGCAGCGCGGCGGGCGGGGCCGGCGGCGCCAGCGTGTAGGTGGGCACACCCTGCCAACTGCTCAGCGGGGCCGGGGCTAATGCGTCGGGCAGGCCGCCGCCGCGCCGCCAGCGCTGGTAGTTGAGCGCGGTCTCGTAGCGGTGATGGCCGTCGGCGATGTAGAAGGTTTTAGCCTCCAGCGCGGCCGCCACAGCCGCCAGTACGGCCGGCTCGGTCACCGCCCACAGCGCGTGCTCGACACCGTCCTCATCGCGGTAGAGCGCGTCCGGAGCGCGCTCGTCGGCCGCGACGGCCAGCGGCGCATGGACCTGGCCGGACGGGTCGGAATAAAGCAGAAAGATCGGGCTGCACTGTGCGCCGGTGGCGATGGTGAGGGCTAGGCGGTCGGCCTTGGCGGCCGGGAAAGTGCGCTCGTGGGGCAGGATGCCGTCGCCCCAGGGTGCCAGGCGCAACCGAAAGATCAGCCCGCTGCGCGTGGCCGTTTGGCCGGTGGGCAAGGTGTAGCGCTGGCGCAGCAGATAGATGGCCGGCGAAGGCTCCTCACGCAGCACGCCGCGCCGGCGCCAATCGGCCAGCGTGGCAGCCGCGCGCGTGTAGCGATTGGCCTGGTCATCGTCGCCGGCCTCATCCCGCGTCAGTTCCAGGCGCACCACGTTGTCTCGGTGGCGGTCGTAGAAGGCGGCTTGCTGGGCCGGGCTGATCACGTCATAGGGCGGGGTCAGCAGCTCGTCCAGGCTGGCGGCGCCGGCGGCCCCCAGGTCGTAGCGCCAGCCGCGCAGAGGTTGGATACGGGACATGCAGGCACTCCGAAAGAAAAGCGGGCGACAAGCTAGATTTCGGAAGTCGCCAGTCGATCGAACGACCACCATCTGCGCACAGAGGCAGCACGTGCGCACAACGGCGACTTCCGAAATCTCTGCAACGGCTAGAGGCTTACCAGACGCGCGGCAATGCTCTCGCCCACCGCGGTGGTCGACGTGCGGTGCAGAGGCAGATAGCCTTGGGCGGCCAGCTCCGGCGTCGGCAGGGTGGCCTCGTCCGGCTTGTCGGACATGGTGAGCAGCAAGCAGCCGCGTGCCTTGAGCCACAGCGCTGCCTCCCGCACCTCCTGGGTGATGCAGACCTGCTCGGCCAGCAACTGCTCGACGGGCGCGTCTGCGGGCAGGCGGCTAAAGCGCTCGATGGTACACAGGTACTCGTTGCGGCGGAAAGCCTTGAACGGGGTGGGATCGCCGGCCTGTACCAGCGGGTAGACGTCGCGGTGGATGGCCTCGAAGCCGGATAGGTCGATGGAGGCAAAGAAATCCGGTTTTTCCGAAAAAACCGGATTTCTGGTCGCCAACACCCCATCGGCCCAAACGATGAACTGCTCGAAGCTGCGCATCTCCCCGGCCTGGACCTGGCCTACCAGCGTGGGCAGGTCGATCAGGCCCGCGCTGACCGCCAGGCAGATGTAAGCCAGGTAGTCCTGGTTGTCGGCCGTGAAGGGATGGTAGGCCGGCTCCTTCAGCTCGTTGTGCGCGGCCTGGACGCGGGCCAGGTCGAAGGCGTCGCCCAACAGGCCGGCCGCGGTGCGGTGCAGCCCTATGACGCGCGCCTCGTCGATGACGTTGGCGTTGCGGCCGCGCGCGGCGATGGCGGTCTTGTCCATGTCCACCACCACGGCCGTATGCTCGTCCAGCCGCGCGCCGGCGGACCTGACCGCGGCCAGCCAGTCGGCCAGCAGCGCCCAGCGGTTGGCCAGGCTGACGTTGTCCGCCTCGGCTGTGAAACTGGCCGGCGCGCTGAGCTTTTCCGCGCCGATGAAGCACCAGCCCGGCCAGCCGCCCGCCCGGGCCAGGTTGCGGAAGGCGTTGCCGTCGGCCATAGCCGTGTCGCCGATGAACAGCAGCTCATGCACAGGCGTCGCGGGCAGGTCCAGCGCCCGCGCCTGGCGCACAAACCACTCTGACGCCCGCGCGTACTCAGGCTCATGCTTGCGGGGAATACGCGCGCTGGGCAGGCCCATGGCCTGCCAGGCATCAGCCAAGCCAGGCAAACGCTGATCGAACGGCGCCAGGTTGCGCAGGATGACCAGATCGCCGAAGATTTCGTGGAGGGAGGTGGTGCCGTAGGTTTGCATGATGGTAGGTGGTAAATTGGTAGAGTGGTAGATTGGTAAACTGGTGGCGTGGCGCGCGGACCACTCTACCAATTTACCAATCTACCACTCTACCGGATGTATCCCTGCTGCAGCAACAGTTCCGCATTCAGTACCGACCCGCCGGCTGCGCCGCGCACGGTGTTGTGACCGAGGAGGACGAACTTCAGGTCCAGGATCGGATCGCGGCGGATGCGGCCGACGACGGTGGCCATGCCGTGGCCGGCCATGCGGTCCAGGCGCACCTGGGGGCGATCCGGCTCGTCGCGCACGACGATGCAGGGGTCGGGCGCGCTGGGCAGGCCCAGCTCCTGGGGCAGGCTGCGGTAGCTGCGCAAGACCTCAGCCGCCTGCTCAGGCGTAGCCTTGCTGCGCAGCGCCACGGAGACGCACTCCAGGTGGCCGTCCAGCGTATGCACGCGGTTGCAGTGCGCGCTGATGGCAAAGTCGGCAAAGTCGATACTGTCGCCGGTGAAGCGGCCCAGCATCTTGAGCGGCTCCTCCTCCAGCTTGGGCTCCTCATTGCCGATGTAGGGGATGACGTTGTCCGTGATGTCCATGGTTGAGACGCCGGGATAGCCCGCGCCCGAGACGGCCTGCATGGAGACCACGAAGACCTTCTCCAGGCCGAAGGCGTCGTGCAGCGGCTTGAGGGCCGAGGTCAGGTGGGTGGCGGTGCAGTTGGCGTTGGCCACAATGAAGCCGGACCAGCCCCGCTGGGCCTGCTGCACCCGGATCAAGGCCGCGTGCTCCGGGTTGACGTCGGTGATCATCAGGGGCACGTCGGCGTCCATGCGATGCGGGCCGGCGTTGGTGAAGAGGTAGTAGCCGGCCGCGGCGAACTGCGACTCGACGCGCTCGGCCACGTCGTTGGGGGTGGCCGAGAAGATCACCTGACAGTCGCGGAAGTTGTCCGGCTCGCCCAGGCGCAGCTCCATGTCGCGCACGAGGGCGGGCATGTCGGGCTGCAAGACCCAGCGCCGCTGCCTATACAGAACGCCGGCCGAACGATCGGACGCGCCCAGCGCGGCGATCTCGAACCAGGG
>JBFYTD010000101.1:0-6733 GCA_041300885.1 Anaerolineae bacterium
CCGGCCAACCGAGTTTGAACACACCCGTTTCATTTATTAGAGTGTGGGGGGCCAGGTAGTGTAATCTTGCTACCAAACGGTTTCATTCTGCCTCAGAAAAAACCCCTGTGGAGCTTGTTCCCCCGGGCAGAGTGTGCTATACTTGTTTTGGGCCTCTCACCTCCGTCTCGTCGCACCCACAGGCTCTCATCCCAGGTCCGTTCACCAGCTCATCTCATGATGCCACACCGCCTTCTGGCACGGTGTGGTCGCGTTGCGATAAAGAGAAACAGAAATTGGTCATTTTTGGGCGCACCATTTTCTGACCTGGGTCGTCCTTAAGGATGGATGGCTTATAATGAACCAACCAACTGTCGGCAACGAGATCATTATGAACACAACGCCTATTTCGACAGCAACGGCAGGACGACCGGCGGCGCCGAAAACGTGGAGCAAGCGCGCTCACAACAAAGAGCTGCGCAAGGAAAATCTCTACACAGCCGCGGTGACGCTCTTTCGACAGCGCGGCTTCGACGACACGCGCGTCGAGGAGATCACGCAAGCGGCGGGTGTCGCCAAAGGAACCTTCTTCAACTATTTTCCCACCAAAGAAGATGTGCTGCTCTACATCGGCGAACGGCACATGACCCGGCTGGGCGCAGCGATGAGCAACGGCACAGGCAAACAGATCTACCAGGAGCGCAGCGCCATCGTAGCCCTCAAAACAGTACTGCACGCCCTGGCCGACAGCCTGGAGGATGACAAAGATCTGGTGCATCTGGCTGTAGAGAAGGCGATGAAGATCACCCATTTGGCACCTACGGCCGGCGGTCGCTTCAGCCTCCAGGGGCTGGTCGTTCTGCTGATCAGCCGGGCTCAACGCACAGGCGAGATTCATCCCGATGTCGATCCTAAGTTGGTGGCGCAGATGCTGGAAGGCCTTTACTACCAGCAGTTGGTCATCTGGTGTCAGCAGGACTTTAGCTTCGATCTGGGTGAGCGGTTGGAGCAAGTCATCGATCTGCTGCTGGTCGGCATCGGCGCCCATTCGGCGCTTCGTGCTGGCAGCCCCCGCTAGGCTTGCCCCGCTTCGCCGGCAGAATCAATCGCCCCGGCCTGGATCAGGTCGGGGCGATTTTCTTAACAGCGGCGATCGTTAAGCCAGCACACGCCGGCTATCAGGGGATCACCAACTCTTGGCCGACCCGTAAGAAGTTGGGGTCGGAGAGATTGTTGGCTTCCATAATCGCCTGCGTCGTAGTGTCGTACTGCACGGCGATGCCCAACATCGTCTCGCCTGCCTGCACCACATGCTTTCTGACTTCAGCCGTTGGCTGCGGTGTTGGCGACACGCCAGGAATCACCAACCTCTGGCCGCGATAAATGGTGTAGGGGTTTGGGATGTTGTTGGCAGCGGCAATGTCCTGCCAGGGCACATTGAACTGGGTGGCGATGCTGCTCAGATTGTCACCCACAGCCACAGTGTACACGACGGTCGAGGCCGGCGTCGCCTCAGCCTCGGGCGGCGCTCCATCCTGGCCTGGCTGTGGTGTCGGTGCGCCCGTACCGGGCACGATCAACACCTGCCCCACCTGGATGGTGTCGTCGGGCAGATTGTTCAGGCGGCGGATCGTTTCGACATCGGTATTGTTGGCCAGGGCAATGGAGAACAAGGTGTCGCCGGCTGCGATGACGTAGCCATAGGTTGCGCCCACTTCCGTAATGCTCGCGGCCGCAGTAGCAGTGATCAGGGTCGCGGGGGCGATGGGTGTGGCCAGCGTGCCGGTGACAAAGCCGCTGGGCGCAGGCAGCGCAGAGCCGCTGGTCACTGCGGTGACAGCGGGCGATACGGCGTCCATAGCATCAGGCGACACCGCCGGCCCGGCTGCGGGCGTCGTCCAGTCCTCCTGCTGGGCGGCTGGCCGCTCGCGCTGGCAAGCCGCGAAGAGGGTCACAGCCAGCAACAACATGACCACCAAGGCCAATCGACGTGTGTTGCGGTTCATAGGTTACTCCTGGCCCGATAGAAATGCTTCCCAGATACACGGGACACTTGGATTTGCGCCCGACTGCTGGGCAAAATGTTATGTCTCGATCTTACCACAACTGGACAACAGCGTCAAGCACAAAAGAGCCGTTTTCACGGCTTTCTGCAAAAATCAAACGTAATGGGCCAACAGGGATCGATCAGACCCGCTGTCTTCAGTCGATCAGAAGGGAATATCCTCTTCTTCCATGGCGGGCGCCTCCATCGGGCTGCCGCTGGGCCGGGCAGCCATGGGCCCGCCCACGGTGTCGCGCCCACCCAGGAAGCGCACGTTGCGCGCATTCAACTCCAGACTGGCGCGCGGCTCGCCGGTTTGGGCGGTCCAGGCCGACGCATCAACCTCGCCCTCGACCAACACCAGCCGTCCCTTGGAGAGATACTGGTGGCACAACTCGCCCAACTTGCCCCAGGCGGTCACGCGGAACCAGGTGGTCTTCTCCTGTTGCTGGCCGCTCTGATCAGTCCAACTGCGGCTGGTAGCGATAGAAAAGGAACAGACCTGCTGGCCGCTGGGGGTGAAGCGCAATTCCGGGTCCCGGCCCAGGTGACCCACAACAATCGTCTTGCTAAACATGACACGGCTCCTTCACAGTGAAAATTCGGGCAGCGGGACCAGGATACACAAATCTGCGGGGTAAGTTGTCGGGCGGAGGTGAGGTTGCGGTGGCCGCCCTGAAGGGGGTGGGACGCCGCAACGGCCTTGTTTTCTGTGTCAATCCCAAGTGCTTGTGCGTCAATGATCCAGACCGCTGCGCTGCTGATAGCATCGCAAGTATACGCCCAAAGAGCCTGCATGTCAAATTCTATAGAACGTGCGTTCGTTTCGAGAAAGAGACGGCGCCAGAAAAGACATTTCTTCCGAAGAAATGCCTTTTCTGCATCTCCCAACTCACTCAGCAGGCAGCAGGCTCAACCCGTCAGGGTCCAGCGCCAGGCGCAGCGGCTGGCCCGGATCGGGCAGGTCATCGGCCGCCGAACCGGGCAATTCAAAGACCAGCGGAGCGCCGGCCGCTACTTTCAAGGTGATCTTGACCTGACTGCCGCGGAAAGAGACGGCCAGCAGTTGCCCCTGCAACAGATTCTGCGCCTCCCCAGCGGACGGCGGCGCCAAACTGGCGGCGTCCGGCGGCGCGAGTACCACCACGTTGTCACCTAGAGCAACACGGGCTGTGCGGCGTCCGCAGCGCAGGGCGCCCAGGGCGGTCGCGACTAACAGATCAGGTAAAACAGCCGCCACCTGGCCCGGCAGCAGGTTGTGCATGCCCAGAAAGCGGGCGACGAAGGGGTTGGCCGGCTGGCGGTATACGGCCAGCGGCGGACCCACCTGCTCGATGCGGCCGGCGTTCATGATGACAACCCGATCGGCGATAGCAAAGGCTTCCTGCTGGTCGTGGGTGACGTAGATCGAGGTGATGCCTGCAGGCGCGTCCGACCCCACCGGCGCATGCTTGAGGATGAGGCGCAATTCCTCCATCAAGTCCTCACGCAGCGTGCGGTCCAGGGAACCCAGCGGCTCGTCCAGCAGCAACAATGCGGGCCGCGGGGCCAGGCTGCGGGCCAGGGCGACGCGCTGCTGCTGCCCGCCCGACAGCTCATGGACTCGCCGCGCCTCGTAGCCAGTCAGCCCCACCAATTCCAGCATCTCCGCCACCCGATCCCGGATGACGGCCTTGCTTTGTTGCGCCATGCGCAGGCCAAAAGCCACGTTGTCATAGACGTTGCGGTGGGGAAAGAGGGCGAAGTCCTGAAACATCAGGCCAAAGCCGCGCTGGTGGACGGGCGTCTCGATCAAGTCACGCCCGGCGAACAGCACCTGGCCTGCATCAGCCTGCTCCAACCCGGCGATGATGCGCAGCAGCGTCGTCTTGCCGCAGCCGGACGGCCCCAGCAGGCAGACGATCTCCCCACGGCCGGCCTCGAAGGAGACTTCATGCAGGACCGGTGTCACACCAAAGGATTTTGAGATGGTGCGGATTTCCAGCATCAGAACTCCCCCACATCCCCCACTCGTACCCGCTCGATCAGCAGCAGGCCCGCCAGGCAGACCCCCATCAGCAGCGTGCTCATGGCCAGCGCCTGGCCGTAGTTGACCAGGCCAGGCTGGCTCAGAGCGCGGTAGATGACGACCGACATGGTGGGGTAGCGGGGCTGGTAGAGCAGCAGCGTAGCGCCGAACTCGCCCAGGCTGATGGTGAAGGCGAAGACGGCCGCCACCAGCACAGCCCTGCCGATGATGGGCAGGTCGATCTCACGCAGGATCTGGGCCGGCGACGCGCCCATGACGGCCGCGCTCTCCCGCAGGCGCGGGTTCAGCCCGCGCAACACCGGCAGGATCGAACGCACCACAAAGGGCATGGCCAGCAGGGTGTAGGCCAGCGGGATCAGCGCCAGCGAGGTGCGCAGGTTGAGCGGCGGCTGGTCCAGCGCGACGATGTAGCCGAAGCCCAGCGTCACAGCCGAGGTGCCCAGCGGCAGCAGGAAGATCGGGTCCAGCGCTCGTGCCAGCCGGCTCTGCCTGCCGCCAGGTCCAGTTTCGGCCAGCAGATAGGCCGATATCAGCCCCAGCAGCAGCGAAAGGGCCACAGCCGCCAGCGCAAAGAGCAGCGAATTGCGAATCGCCTCGATCGGCGGCACGAAAAAGACGCTCTGCGTGGGACTGCTGCCAAGCGCCTGATAGTAGCGTAGAGTGGGCGGCCCCGGACCCAGTGTCACTGAACGCACGGCCAGCGCCAACAGCGGCGTCAGTAGAAAGACGACCAGCACCGTGTTGACGCCGCCTACCAGCAGCCACTCGCGCCCACTGACCGGCCGGCGCGTGGTCATCGACTGAGGCCGCAGGTTGAGAGGCAGCGACGCGCGCTCTTGCAGGCGGGTGTAGACGACCATGACCACAAAGGTGATGGCCAACTGCACCAACGACAGCACCGCGGCCAGCGAAAGGTTGAAGTAATTGACGGTCTGGCGGTAGATTTCCACCTCCAGCGTGCTGAAAAGCGGGCCGCCCAGGATCAGGATCACGCCGAAACTGGTGAAGCAGAAAAGGAAGACCAACAAGCTGGCCGCCGTGATCGAGGGCAGCAGCAGCGGCAGCGTCACCTCCCAAGTACGGCGCCAGCGCGGCGCGCCCAGCACGGCCGCTGCCTCGCCCAGCCGCGGGTCCAGGTTGGCCCAGAAGCCGCCAACGATGCGCACCACCACGGTGGCGTTGTAGAAGGCGTGCGCCAACAGGATGATCCAGACGGTGTAGAGCAGGTTGACCGGCGGCTGCGTCAGGTCAAAGGCGGTCATCAGCCAGTCGTTGACCACCCCACGCTGGCCCAGCAGGGTGACGAAAGCCGCGCCCACCACCACGGTTGGCATGACGAAGGGGATAGTAGTCAAGGCGCGCAGCAGACTCTTGGCAGGAAAATCATAGCGGGCGTAGACGTAGGCCGCGGGCAGGCCCAGCAGCAGGGTCAGCCCTGTGGAGACCGCAGCCTGCCAGAACGTGAACCACAGCACCTGCGCCAGGTAGGGCCGCGTCCACAGCGCTTGCACGCCGCTCAGATCCAGCCGTCCCTGCGGCATCAGGCTGAGGGACAGAATGCTGAGCAGCGGGTAGAAGTAGAAGATGGCAAGAAAGATGAGCGGCAGCGCGTAGAGCAGCCGCCAAGGCTTGTGCAGTCGCATTGGGGATACCGTTCTAAGGAAGGCGTTGGTCGGCGAATAGTCCGCAGTAAGCAGTCAACAGTAGGCAGTTACCAGGCACCGGCGCAACTGCTTACCGCTCACTGTTTACCGTTTTCTGATTACTGGCTACCGCAACACTGTCTCCGTCCACGCCTCGATCCAGCGCTCGCGGTTGGCCTCGATGGCGGCCGGTTCCAGCACAGCCGGCTCAGCAGGCACAGGGGCGAACTGGACGAACAAGTCAGGAACAGCGGCCTGCCGGTTGGCCGGATAGACGAACATCTGCAAGGGGATGTCCTCCTGAAAGGTGGCGCTCAACAGATAGTCCACGAACTCACGGGCCAGCGCCGGCTGCTGCGTGCCCTGGAGGATGCCGGCGAACTCGATCTGGCGGAAGGTCTCGCCGGCCGGCGCAATGTTAGCGCTGTCGGGCTCCGTCTTGGCGCCCTCGCTGTAAAAGACGTCAGCCGCGGGGCTGGTGCTGTAGCTGACCACCAGGGGGCGATCGCCCTCGCCGCCGCTGCCCACAGTGAAGTGGCTGAAGTAGGCGTCGCTCCAGCCATCTGTCACCAACACGTCGTTGGCCCGCAGGTCGCGCCAAAAGTCCAGGTAGCTCGTGTCGCCGCTCTCGCCGAAGGCTGCCACCGTGGCCAACAGGAAGGCCAGGCCAGGCGACGAGGTGGCCGGGTTGGGCGCCACCAGCAGGCCGCGATACTCTGGCCGCGTCAGGTCAGCCAGCGTCTGCGGCACGGCCAGGCCCTGCTGCTCGAACCAGTTGCGGTCGTAGTTCAGGGTCACGTAGCCGAAGTCCACCGGCAGCAGCCGGTTCTGCGGGTCGAGTTGCAGGTCGGCCGGAATATCGGCCAGGGCCGGCGATGCATACGACTCGAAGATGTCGCAGGCGATGGCGCGGCTGAGGAAGGTGTTGTCCACGCCAAAAAAGACGTCGGCCAAGGGATTGGCTCGGCTCAGGCAAGCCTTGTTGAGCGCCTCGCCTGCGTCGCCGGCCTTGAGGAACTCGACTGTGGCGTTGTGCTC